>QGUT01000002.1 GCA_003242255.1 Bacillota bacterium | reverse complement strand
AATTACGGTCACTTTTTTTTGCCTGTTTAGGTCTCTTAAAATATCTATCACCGTAGACCTTGCCACCACGTCCAGGCCGATAGTGGGTTCGTCCAAAAACAGTATCTTGGGATTATGTATGAGAGCTGCGGCGATTTCACAGCGCATGCGCTGTCCTAGAGAGAGCTTACGCACCGGTTGATAGAGGAATGAGCTAATATCGAACAAATCGGCCAGTTCCTTCATTCGCTTTTTAAGCTCCACCCGGTCTATGTCATATATCCTGCCCAGCAAATGAAAGGTATCTATGGGAGGCAGGTGGTACCACAATTGGGTCCTCTGCCCGAAAACGGAGGAAATATGATATGCCAATTTGCTTCGGTATTTAAAAGGGTCCATTCCCAGAACCCTTATACTGCCCTGCGTCGGGCTTAGGATTCCGCACAGCAGCTTTATCATTGTGGATTTGCCCGCTCCGTTGGGCCCAATAAGTGCCAGAGCCCGGCCGGGCTCCACAAGGAACGAGACATCTTTTACCGCCTCTATCACCTGCCGCTCTCTACGCGTCCATCCCTTAATCTTCCAGAGGGTATACTGTTTTGAAACGTGATTGACCTCTATACACAAGCGTCCTCACCTATCCGTTAAAAGTGTGGGAAATCTGAATTGAAATTTTACATTATTTTATCGCAAGGTAATTTTCTGTCAATATCCTGGCTGCAATTCCAACTTTGGTATAATTTTGTTGAAAAAGGTCCTTAAGTTTGATATTAATAATATTAATATTGTGGGAATTTTCTCATACGGCATCTTCTAAAGGAGGAATATGATGAAAAGCATCAATACCAAAATCATAGTATTGCTCTGCTCCCTTGTATTTATAGTCAGTACTGGCCTTGGAATAGCGGCTTATATCATCTCTCTCAATTCACAGCTCAACATCTTAGCGGAGACCATGCCGAAAGTTGCCGAGGAGGCCTCCGTTACCATTAAGGATGGCATGCAGAACCATCTGAACACCCTGAATATCATCGCTTCAATGGAAGAGATAAAGGCTTTCACCATCTCCGATAAAGACGCAGATATTTCGGGGATACTGTCGATCATGTCAAAGGAGGTGGAGAGAGCAGGTCACACCCGCATGATATTGGTAGACGGAAAGGGACATGCCCTCTACGACAACGGTGAAACTGCCAACATGAAAGACAATCCCTTCATCGCAAAGGCTCTATCGGGGGAAAATGTAGTATCGGATCCGATGCTGGGCGAGGACCGCGAGACCGTTATCATGCTATACGCCGTTCCGGTAAAAGTGGAGGATGAAGTAACCGGTGCCCTTATCGCCATCAGGGACGGCATGGAATTGAGCGACTTTGCGAGAAGGGTTAAATTTGGACAAACGGGAGAAGCCTTTATCATAAACCAGCAGGGACTCACCATCGCCCACGCCGACAAGAACCTGCTGAAACAGATCATTTCCACCGCCTCTGCCGATACTACCACTTCCGCTACTACATCAGCGACCAAAAAAGTTTCTTCCGAAGAAATTGAAATAACGGCCGTCGAAGAAGGCGGCGTCGCCAGCGAATTAGGCTTTAAAGGGTTCACCGAAGTCCAGAGGCAGATGATGGAAGGTAAAAAGGGCTTCGAAAAATATGAATACAGCGGCACTCTCAAAGTCGTGGGTTTTGCACCCATTGAAGGCTACGGTTGGTCCATCGCCGTCGCAGTCGACCAGGACGAGGTGCTCTCGGGGCTGTCGGAGTTGAAGCGGACCATTATATTGATCTCCTTTGCCTTTCTTCTCACAGGATCGGTGGCCGCATACTTCATAGGAAGGGGTATTTCCCGGCCGATTATCCACCTCACAAGGCAATGCATCGCGATGGCCGAAGGCGACTTTACGAAGACCATTGAAGACAAATATACAAAGCGGAGCGACGAAATAGGCGCTCTGGCCAGGGGATTCCTTAAAATCAATGTAAATGTATCGGGCATAATACGAAACGTCCTCTCGGAAACGAATCGGGTTGGCAGAGCCGTCGAGATTGTAAACTCCAACATGGTCGAGCTGAATGAGAAAATAAAAAACATGTCCGATATCATACAGCAGCTGTCCTCGAAGATGGAGGAGACAGCGGCCATGGCAGAGGAAATGCACGCCACATCGACGGAAATCGAGGCCGCCATAGACTCGATCGCCGGCAAAGCCCAGGAAGGCGCCGAATCTGCCAGTGAAGTCAACAGGAGGGCCGAAGAACTCAAAGCCACCGCCCTGGATTCCCAGAAGAGCGCCCAGCTCATCCGGGAGAGCGTGGCCGGAAAGTTGAGGGAAGCTATCGAAAAGTCAAAAGCGGTCGAGAAGATAAGAATTTTATCCGAGACTATCTTAAAAATGTCTGCCCAAACGAACCTGCTGGCTTTAAACGCCTCCATTGAAGCTTCCAACGCCGGCAAAGCGGGCCGCGGTTTTGCCGTCGTCGCCGGGGAAATAAGAAGGCTGGCCGAAAATTCCAAGCAAACGGTCAACGAAATTCAAAAGGTGACAGAACAGATAGTCGAATCGGTTCAAAATCTCGCCGCCAGTTCCGAACAGGTTCTGGACTTTCTGGACAACAAGGTGGTAAAGGATTACGACATGCTCGTGGAAACCGGCAAGAACTACAACAACGATGCGCGCATGATCGACGAAATCGTGGAAGACTTAAGCGCCACTTCCGAAGAACTCTATTCCTCCATCCAGATCATGATGAAGGCCATCAACAACGTGGCCGAAGCGGCCAACAAAGGAGCTTCCGAGACGTCCTGCATAGCAGCCGAAGCCAACGCTGTGGCCCAAAAAACCAGGGAAGTGCTGGAACAGATGCAGGTCGTCAACGAAAGCGCAAAAAAACTTTTTGATGCCGTGAGGGTATTTAAAGTACTGGAAAGCTGATGTTTTTAATGAGCATAATCGCCTTTTAAATGGAAGAAGACATTAAACGATGTTGGAAAGCATAAAAGCGAATAAAACACGTCTTAATAAAAAAAGGACTTAGGAGCTTATTCTAAGTCCTTTTTTACAACCGAATCTGCGCCATGAAGGATGGGAAGATCGCAGCCTTCAAGACGATGGAGGAGATCATGGATTCCAAACTGCTGTCCGATATTTTCGAAACTTTGTATGGAATTGTGCAATATTCAACTTTTTTTCCCGTAAGGCCTTGCTTATCAGCAATTAAAATTCTTTTATCTGTAAATACTGCAGCATCTCTAATAGTCTTAACAGCAAAAATAGGCTTTTCATGTTCCGTCAGCATTTTTCGCAAGTGTTCTGGAATTGGAATCTCAGTGAAGAATGTATACTTGGTAGATAATGCATCAGCCATAACTATCCCTCTCCTTTTTAGAGTTTCCCATGAATAATAATTGATCACGTATGACTGAATTTCAAAGATAATATAAAATTTCAGTTCGTCGATACGTATATCCTGGTTTACGCCCACGATATTTCGGCCGGTCCAAAGCGCGAACGAGCGAAAGCCCTTATCTTGGAACTCTTGGACTCGCGGCTTGGTTGCATCAGCACTCAGGTTCTCCAGGAATTTTGCGATGCTTTTGATTCTAAGCATTTCACCAAAACCTTCCTCGTCCTCGGGCCGTCGAATTCGCAGAAAAACACGCCCTGCCAGGTGCCCAAAACGGGCCTGCCGTCCTCTACGGCAAGTATAACCGAACTTCCCATGAGAGACGCCTTTATGTGGGCATCGGAGTTCCCCTCCAGGTGCCTGTAATCGCCCCTTTCAGGGATCAGATCGTTCAGGGTCTTTATTATATCGGCCTTCACGTCCTCGTCGGTGTTTTCGTTAATGGTAACCCCGGCAGTGGTGTGGGGCACGAATACGAAGCACAGTCCGTCTTTGACCCCCGACTTCTCGATGGCCTTTCGGACTTCCTGCGTTATATCCACCATCTGAGTTCTCGCGGTAGTCCTCACATTAATGACCTCCATGGCTTCCTCCTTCCGTCCAAGCCGAGGAACTTTTCAGCTCAGATGGCTGGGGTATTTATGGTCCGCCTTTAAAAAGCCTCTCCCCAGCAGGCGGTATTGAGGCTTAAATTCCCGAGAAGGATCCACGAATCTGTAAGGTACAATTCTTTGCGCTCCAATTTTCCCCTGCTCATATTTTGATCAATAGGTCCCCAACAATCCGTTTTTCCTGGCGTACCTGCTGCAGGCGCCAAAAACTGCAGAGCCCACCACAAGCCACAGGATGCTCGCCAGCAGGAGCTGCAGCCAGTCGGTGGGATAAATCGCCATGGAACTTACCGCTTTTCTCGCTATATCGTTCCCCGACGTAAGCGGTATGATGAGTTTTGCCACACTCGATGGAGAACGCTTGGTCGTCGTGTCTGTCGCAAAAAGAAGCACGATTTGCAAGACCAGCGTCATCTGGTTCACCCTTTTTGCTATCAGGGCAAGACCGCCCAAGATGAGCCCCATGCCGTACATACCTGCTAAGGTCAGCAAAAGGGCCAAAAGCACTTTTCCGTTTATCGCTATATTGACTCCTAGCACCAGGGTGGAAAATGCGATTATTACCGCGGCCACGATGCTGCTTACCAAAAAATTACTAATTACGCTTCCCAGCACCAGGAAGGGGTAGGGAATCACCGCCATAAATTTCTGCTCCAGGGTGCCCTTAACCGCCTCAGCACTTATTTCGTTGCAGGTTAAGCTTATGGCTGATATGGAATAGCTCCAGAAAATATATCCCAAGAGGAAGAGAGTCTTATAGTTTCCCGGGTTATTGTAATAGCTCCCCAGCCTCATGCCGGTGTTGCCGAAGATAAGGGCAGTGTAAAGGAGGATCAATACCATGATATCGCTGACGAAACCCATCCTGTAAGAAAAAGATTCTTTTAAACTCCTTTTAATTTCGGCCTTTATGATGTTTATGCATTTTGACATGTCAATCCTCCTTCAAGTCCCCGCTTATTTTGTACCTCTTTTCTATTTCATCGGTCGTAATGTCGATATTTTCGAATTCGTCAGCGATAATTCCATTGTTTATTATTATGATCCGGTCCACGGTCTTTCTAAGAAATTCCACATCGTGTGAAGCGATCAGCAGAGTCATATTCATTTCATCTCTCAAGACCTTGAGGGCATCGACCAGCAGAAAGCGCGAATCTATATCCAGCCCGTTGGAGGGTTCATCCAGAATTAACACTTCCGGCTCGTGAAGTAAAGCGGCCGTTATCGCTACCCTTTGCTTTTGCCCCATCGATAGGGTTTTCACCTGGCGCGATAAAAGTTCTTTCGTCTTTAAAAGGTCCGCGTACTTTTCAATATTCTTCTTTATCTGACCGCTGGTCTTCCCTTTTATACTTCCATAAAAATAGTAGTTGTCTAGAACTGAAATGGCCCAGTACAAGTTCCTGTTCCCTTCGAACACCGCCCCGATTTTTTCCATGATTTTTAAGCGGGTTTTCTCTTCCATCCTGATGCCGGATACGATTACTTCGCCCGAGTCGGGGATGGTCAGCCCGCAGATTATCTTGATCAAAGTCGTCTTCCCCGCTCCGTTAGGGCCTAAAAGTCCTGCTATTTCGCCTTTTTTTATATCCATCGAAACATCGTTTAAGGCTACGATATTGCCTTTGCTGTACTTTTTGTGCAAATGGCTTACTGTAATCAACGCCTATCCCCCTCATTACTCCCCTTCTACGATAATATTAACCTGCGTTTTCCATATTCTACAACTTCTCTTTTTATTAATATTTATCATAATTCTTAACAGAAATAAATATTAGTATAATTTTTAACAAAAATAAACTAAACTTTTCCAAAAGAAAAACTCCCTTTCGGGCGGCTTTTCTCCATTCCCCTTCATCGCCTGCCCAAAAGGGAGACATTTTCCCTATGTTTGATTCTATCTCACTCTAAGCCCCCGGTACCGGTTGAGCCCAGCCGCCACTTCCTGGGGTCTGGGGAGGGCCAGGTTTCCCGGGTGTTTTCCGTAAAAGGGCGAAATCACCTCGAGGCCGTATTTTTCTATGTCGGCAAAGACCATATCCACGATTTCTTTTAACGTCCTTTTGCCGTCCACATACTTTTCCACGGCGTACCTTATGATCTCGCCTACAGCGCTGGTCTGGCTGCGGTCCACCAGTTGCTCCACGTAATCCATCTCTATAAATTCGCCGCCGTACTGGAGAGTGTCCAGATCCCTGGACTTTATTTTCTTTTTCCCGCTGAGCACGAGGCCCTCCTTCAGAATGACCCGTGGAGTCACCGCCATGGGGCCTTCCGCCCTTTCCACCTCCCGGCCGGTTCTGATCTGTTCTGCTATTTTCTTCGCCTCTTCGGTCACGTCGTAGGGTCGATAATCCTGCATCATGATGACGCAGTCGGCCACATCGAAATAGTCGCCGCTGCCGCCCATGACTAGTATGGTCGAAATACCCAGTTCCTCGTAAAGCTGCCGGACCCTGTCAATGAACGGCGTTATCGGTTCCTTTTCTTTGGCCACCAGCTTCTGCATCCTCGCGTCCCTAATCATGAAGTTGGTGGCGCAGGTGTCTTCGTCCAGCAGCAGGAGGCTCGTCCCTATTTCGACGGCTTCCATTATGTTGGCCGCCTGGGAAGTACTGCCGCTGGCGTTCTCGGTGCTGAACCGCTTCGTATCCTGCCCGCCGGGCAGGTTGGCGATGAAGGGGCTTATATCCACCTTTTCCACCCGCCGCCCGTCTTCGGCCCTGATTTTCACCGCATCCCTGACGGTTATCACAAATTCCCTGCCGTCGCCAGGGATGTGGTTGTACACACCCCTCTGCAGGGCCGAGAGAAGGGTGGTCTTGCCGTGGTATCCTCCCCCCACGATCAGGGTAACTCCTTCGGGTATTCCCATGCCCTCCACCACTCCGGCGTTGGGGAGTTCAAAGGAGACCTTCAGGCTTTCCGGGGACTTAAAGGGCACCACATTGCTTCCCCGCAGGGGCCTGTCGCTTATCCCGCTTTCCCGCGGCAGAATCGAGCCGTCGGCGACGAAGGCCACCAGATGCCTTTTTTTCAACTCCTCCCGCAAATACTCCTGGTCTTCCGCCAGCTCCACCCACTTTCTGGCCTGTCCCGCATCGATATTGCTGTATAGCAAGGCCTTTTCGGCAATTTGCGGCAGGCATGAAAAAAACAAAGTTTCAGCGCCCCTGCCGTGGATTTTCCGCCCGAAGGCCGGAAGCCCGATGCTGAGCCTGGCCTCCACGTACTCAGGGCCCACCTTTACGGCCGTGCGCTTTAAAATTTCCTGCCCGCCCTTATCTATGTAAATCTCCCCGCTCCTTCCGGTGCCGCTTACCCGGGGGAGCCGCCTGATGACCGACGCAACCTCTCTTGCGAGGAAGTCCTCCAGAGCAGTGGCCCTGATTGGGGTTTTGTAGAGTTCTTCCGGAAAGCCGGCTTTCTCCATATCTACCCGCAACCTTATCCTGGAAGGCGAAGCGTAGGGGTCCCCCTGGACGTGGTCTATGTACAGGGCAAAATTCCCGAAGTCGTAGTCCCCCTGGATGTCCTTGTAAGCTTTGTATCCCCTGCCGTCTATCCTGGCTATGATTTTTTTCAGGTCTTCTTTAGTCCTCATCGTACCACCTCATAAATATGATATCCAAACTTCGGCATTTTGGCAAAAAAAAAAGCGGCCTTTGGATTCAGCCGCTTTTTGCCTCATAAGGTCTTTTCCTTCTTCTCCTCCTGCTGCACCTCTTCGGGCTTTACTATTCGGTCTATAACGATGTCCACCTTTTCCACCTTATAGCCGGTCAAAGCCTCCACATCGGTTACTATCGTCTCCCTCACCTTATTCGCCACTTCCGGTATCCGCACGCCGTACACCACGGTAAGCTTTACCTCAAAGGATACGGTCCCAGCGCCTTCCTCTCCTTCCCCGGGCTCCGTCTTCTTCACCGAAATCTGGGGCGCAAACCTTTCGGTGAACATCCTGGTGAGCCCTGAAAGGCCTCCTTTTTTCTCCTCGCGGAAAACGTCCTCGACCTTCTTCATGGCTTCTCTGGCCACTTCGACAAATACACTTTCACTGATGGTTGTCCTTCCGTCCACCGCATTCATCCCCTTTCAGGCGTTGATTAGTAATATATTTCTCCAAAACTCATTAAATTCCTGCTTTATCAATTTTTCTCACGCCTTTTCTTTTCCTTCAATTCCTCCAAATATTGCTTTCGCCTTTTGAAGTCCTTTTCCATACCCTGATCGGTGGGGATGTAGTACTGCCTGCCTTTTAAATTAGGGGGCAAACACTCCATATCGGCTATTTTATCCTCAAAATCGTGGGCATACTTGTAGCCCCTGCCGTATCCCAGTTCTTCCATGAGCTTAGTGGGGGCATTCCGGAGGTGCAGCGGCACCCCCTGGGCCATGGTTTCAAGGGCGTCCTTTTTCGCCCGTCCATATCCCACATAAAGGGCGTTGGACTTCGGTGCAAGGGCGAGGTAGACGGCGGCCTGGGCCAGATTTACGCTGCATTCCGGCATCCCTATGAAATGGGCTGCCTGGTAGGCCGCTACGGCCTGCTCCAGGGCCCTCGGGTCTGCCAGTCCCACATCCTCCGAGGCGAAGCGGATCATGCGCCTTGCCACGTATAAGGGGTCTTCACCGGCTTCCAGCATCCTTGCCAGCCAGTACAGGGCCGCATCGCTGTCGCTGTTCCTCAAGGATTTGTGAAACGCCGAAATCAGGTTGTAGTGTTCCTCTCCCTTCTTGTCGTAGAGGAGCGTCTTCCGCTGAAAGGCTTCCTGCAGCAGCTCATCGGTAATACGGATTCTACCCTCTTCGTCAGGCACAGCGCTCAAAGCGGCAATCTCCAGGGTGTTCAGGGCCACCCGGGCATCGCCGTTGGCAAAATTCGCTATTTTATAGAGCAGTTCGTCTTCCACCTGGACGTTCAGCTTCCCCAGGCCCCTTTCCTCATCCCGAAGGGCCCTTCTGAGCAGCACCAACAGGTCATCGGGGGTAAGCGGCTCCAGGACGAAAACTTTCGTCCGGGAAAGGAGAGCGGAATTCAGTTCGAAGGAAGGGTTTTCAGTGGTAGCGCCGATGAGGATTATGTCGCCCCTCTCCACGTAAGGCAGGAAGGCATCCTGCTGGGATTTGTTGAAGCGGTGGATCTCGTCTATGAAGAGCAGGGTCCTCTGTCCGTACCTCCGCCGCTCACTGGCCTCTTTCATGATTTCTTTGATTTCGGCGATCCCCGAAAGTACGGCGCTGAAGTTCACGAATCTCGCGCCGGTCTTATTCGCTATCAGCATGGCCAGGGTGGTCTTTCCGACCCCCGGCGGGCCCCATAGGATCATGGAAGTGAGTTTGTCGCTCTCTATCAGCTTTCTCAGCACCCTGCCCTTCCCTAATAGATGCTCCTGCCCGACGAATTCGTCGAGGCTTCTGGGGCGCATCCTGTCGGCCAGCGGCGCACTCTTCTTGATCTCGCCGTCAAAGAGCGAGGTTTGCTCAATGCCCATTTTTCCACCTTCCGGTTAAAAAGCTATTTCAAACCCTCTATATTTACCCTGGCACTCGGACCATTCTAAATCTATTTTTTCGACCCTCGCCCATCGGATTCCTCTCTCTATGTACTCTAAGAGCTCCTTTATCAGTTCTTCTTCCCCTTCGGCCACCATCTCCACGCTGCCGTCGGGAAGGTTCTTCACATAGCCTGAAAGCCCCAGTTCCGAAGCTTTTCTTAAGACCGAATACCGGAGGCCCACCCCTTGTACCAGGCCGTATATCACCGCGTGGACCCTTTTCTCCATAAAAACCCTCCCCAAACATCTTTTTGATTGATTATACATAAAAGGATGCCGTAATGCAAGACAAAGGAGGATTTAAACGCGTTATGGAGAATTAATTTTGATATGAGAAAGCCATGAGGGCGCTTAAATACCGCCTGCTGGGAACGGGCGCTCCTTTAGGAACGGCGGATAAAAAATATCCCAGCCATTGGGACAGGAGGAGATAAAAATGAAAAATTTTATAGACCTTCGAAGCGACACCGTCACCCTTCCGACTCAGGAGATGCGCGAGGCCATGTACCGGGCCGAAGTGGGGGATGACGTCTACGGAGAAGACCCGACGGTAAAAAAGCTGGAGGAAATGGCCGCCGAAATCATGGGAAAGGAAGCGGCCATGTTCGTGACGAGCGGCACCCAGGGCAACCAGGTGTCGGTGATGACCCACACCCACCCCGGCGATGAAATAATCCTTGAGGAAAAAAGCCACATCATAACCTACGAAGTCGGGGGCATAGGTTACCTGGCAGGGGTGCAGGCAAGGCTCATCCCCGGTAAGAAGGGCGTCATGGACCCCTCCGACATAGAGGCGGCCATAAGGGAAGAGGACATCCACTTCCCGAGGACCAGCCTGATCTGCGTGGAAAACACCCACAACCGGGCAGGCGGCACGGTGGTCCCCCTCGATGTACTCAAAAGGACCTACGAAATCGCCCAGAAACACGGCATCCCCGTCCACATGGACGGCGCCCGGATCTTCAACGCCGCCACTTACCTCGGCGTTCCTGCCAGGGAAATCGCCCAATACGCCGACAGCGTGATGTTCTGCCTCTCCAAGGGCCTTTGCGCTCCCGTCGGTTCCATAGTAGCAGGGAGCAGGGAATTTATATCCAGGGCGAGAAAATTCCGCAAGATGTTGGGGGGAGGGCTTCGCCAGGCCGGCGTCTTAGCCGCAGCCGGGATAGTTGCTTTGGAAAAGATGGTGGGAAGGCTTAAAGAAGACCACGAAAACGCAAGGCTTCTCGCCGAAGGCTTAAATGCCGTCCCGGGAATCTCCATAGACATGGAAACGGTCCAGACCAACATCGTCATATGCGACATATCGGGCCTAGGAATAAATGCCGACGAGTTTTCGAGGAGACTCCTCACAAGGGGAATCAAAGTCAACGGAGGCTCTGGCTTTTCGGTCCGCTTCGTCACCCACTACGGCATAGACCGGGAAGATATTTCTCGGGCCGTCGAAGCGGTAACAGATATTGCCCAGGAAATAAAAGCAGGAGGTAAAATATGAACAGAAACTTCGGCAAATGGTTCCTCACAAGGGTCAAAAAGGCCATCATCGATTACAACATGATAGAAAGCGGCGACAAAATCGCCGTTGGTGTCTCGGGGGGCAAGGATTCGTCGACCCTCCTCTTCATCCTGGACCTTTTGAGGAAATATTCGCCCTGGAAATTCGACATAGTGGCGGTAAACGTGGACCTGGGGTGGGAGATAGATCTTGGTCCCGTCGCCGATTTTTGTCGGGAGCGGGACATTCCCTTCGAAATCGTGAAATCTGACATAGCCCGGGTGGTATTCGATATAAGGAAGGAACCCAGTCCCTGCTCGCTCTGTTCCCGAATGAGGCGGGGTGCCCTGGACAGCGCCGCAGTAGAGCTGGGGTGCAACAAAGTGGCCCTCGCACACCACGCCGACGACATGATGGAGACGCTGCTCTTGAATCTCATTTTTACCGGGCGGTTCGAGACCTTCCTTCCCAAAACCTACATGTCCCGCAAAAATGTGACAGTTATAAGGCCGCTCATCTACTTAAGCGAAAGGACTATAAAGTCCATCGCCAGGTCTCAAAACCTGCCGGTCATAGAAAGTCCCTGCCCAGCTACGGGCAAGACCAAGCGCGAGGACATGGGGAAGCTTCTGGACCACATGGAACAAATCTTCCCCAAAGCCCGGGAGAACATCCTGGCGGCCATAAAGCGAAGGAACTTTTTCAATGATGCCGAATGACCCAATAAAAAACCGGCTGCATCGACGATCGATCCAGCCGGTTTTTATTCTTTATCGATGCTCATTTTTTTAATAAAGGTGGCAAGCCACAAAGTGGTTTTTATCCACTTCTTTGAATTCCGGATTCTTCTCGGCGCACACGGGCATGGCGTTCTTGCACCTTTTGGCGAAACGGCAGCCCGGAGGCGGATTGATGGGGCTCGGCACATCTCCTTCCAGCAGGATTCGCTTTTTATTCCTCTCGGTCTCCGGGTCCGGGATGGGGATAGCCGAGAGCAAGGCCTGTGTGTACGGGTGAAGAGGCCTTCTGTGCAGGTCGTCGGAAGAAGCGAGTTCCACCATCACACCCAGGTACATGACCGCTATCCGGTCGGAGACGTACTTCACCATGCTGAGGTCGTGGGCTATGAAGAGGTACGTGAGCTTGAGCTTTTCCTGCAGATCCATGAGCAGGTTCACGACCTGAGCCTGTATCGAAACGTCCAGGGCCGAAATGGGCTCGTCGCAGACTATAAACTTCGGTTCCACGGCAAGGGCCCTGGCGATGCCGATTCGCTGCCTCTGACCACCAGAGAACTCGTGGGGGAACCGGTTGGCGTGCTCCTTGTTTAAACCTACCAGGTTCAAAAGTTCATATATCCTCTCGGTGCGCTCCTTTCCCCTGTATAGGCCGTGGATGTCGATTCCCTCTCCTATTATGTCGGCCACGGTCATCCTAGGGTTCAGCGACGCGTAGGGATCCTGGAAAATCATCTGGGCTTTGCGGTTGAAGGCCCTCAAGTCTTTGCCCTGCAGCTTATGCACGTTTTTACCTTCAAAGAGCACCTCGCCCCCTGTGGGCTCGTAAAGCCTCACGACCGTCCTGCCCAGGGTGGTCTTGCCGCAGCCGGACTCGCCCACCAGGCCTACGGTCTCTCCCTCCATTATCTGGAGGCTTACGTCATCGACCGCCTTCAGCACCGCACCTCGGCCCACGTTGAAATACTTCTTTAAGTTTTTTATTTCAACTAGAGCATTTCCTGCCGCAGTCATTACTGAGTCACCTCTTTTCCAACGGGAGGTTTAACTTTCGGAGCCATGGGGTGCAGCAGCCAGCATGCAGCGCTGTGGCCGTCGCACACCGGGAAGTCCTCGGGATACTTCTCGTAGCAAATCTTCATGGCGTACTCGCACCTCGGCGCGAAGGCGCAGCCCACCGGCGGCGCGAAGAGGTCGGGCGGAGTGCCGTCTATAGACGCGAGCCTCTTGCTCTTGTCCAGGTCCGGCGTCGGTACTGACATCAAGAGGCCCCAGGTATAGGGATGGCGCGGGTTATAGAATATTTCGTCGAGGCTTCCCTGCTCGATGATCTTTCCTGCATACATTACAATCACGCGTTCCGCCATATTCGCCACGACGCCCAAGTTATGAGTGATTATTATGATGGCGGTGTTGAGCTTTTTCTTGAGGTCTCTCATGAGGTCCAGAATCTGCGCCTGTATGGTCACGTCCAGAGCCGTCGTCGGCTCATCGGCGATAAGCAATTTTGGATTGCAGGCCAAGGCTATAGCTATCATCGCCCTCTGTCTCATGCCGCCGCTGAACTCGTGGGGATACTGGTCGACGCGCTTTTCCGCATTGGGTATGCCTACCATCTTTAGCATCTCGATGGCCCTTTCCCTGGCCTGCTTTGGGTGCATTTTCTGGTGTTTTATGAGGCCTTCCGCAATCTGGGCTCCGACCTTCATGGTCGGGTTTAAAGATGTCATCGGGTCCTGAAACACCATGCTCATTTCGGAGCCCCGCAATTGTTCCATTTCTCTTTCCGAGAGCTTAGCTATATCCTTGCCGTTGAATATAATAGTCCCGTTTTTAATAACTCCGGGCGGCATCGGTATCAGCCGCATTATAGCCTGCATAGTAACGCTTTTACCGCATCCAGATTCGCCCACTATGGCCACTGTTTCCCCCACGTTCACGTGGAAGGAAACCCCTCTTACAGCCTTAATCTCCCCCGCATAGGTCTTAAACGAAACTTCCAGGTCCTTTACTTCCAACAGTTTTTCCACATCCGTCACCTCCAATCAGCTGCGAAGCCTCGGGTCGAGTGCGTCTCTCAAACCATCGCCGAGGAGGTTTAGAGAGAGCATGGTGGTGCTTATGAAAAATGCGGGGATAAAGAGTTGATAGGGCCGCACCCTGAAGCTCTGGATGCCGTAATAGGCCAGTTGCCCCCAGCTGGACTGCGGTGGCACAACTCCCAGTCCGATGAAGCTCAAGAAGGCTTCGGTAAAGATAGCCGACGGCACCGACATGGTGAGGTTGACCAGGATAACTCCTAAAGCATTGGGTATCAGGTGTTTAAATATTATCCTGCTGTGGCTGGCTCCAAGCACCTTTGCTGCCAGCACGAATTCCTGCTCCTTGAGTTGCAGAATCTGCCCCCTGACCAACCTTGCCATGCCCAGCCATCCTACCGCTATCATAGCCACTACCAGAGGCATAATGCCCTGTCCCAGGACCACCATCATCAGTATTACTATGATCATATAGGGGATGGCGTAAAGTATATCTATGGCCCTCATTATGATCATATCAACCTTGCCGCCGAAATAACCTGAAATTCCTCCGATAATAACGCCGATGAAGGCGTTCAAGACAGCCGAGAGGAAACCGATCGCCAGCGACACCCTGGCGCCCATCCAGGTCCTGGCCCACAGATCCCTTCCCAGGGTATCCGTGCCGAACCAGTGCTTTGCCGAAGGCGGCTGGTCAATTTCATCGGTGTTGGTCGTCCTGTAATCGTAGGGCGTCATATAAGGCCCTACCAAAGCCAGAATGGTGTACAAAATTATTATGATGAGTCCCAGCATCGCCACTTTATTTTGCTTTAGCCTCCGCCACGCATCCTGCCAGTAAGTCAAGCTGGGCCTCGCTATAGCTTCCATCTGGCTCACATTTTTTCCTACATGTTCAAACATTTCCTGGGTAATCTCGCTATTCGATACCTGCACCTCATATCCCCCTTATCTCGCTATTCTTATTCTGGGATCAACCAGCCCGTATATGATATCCACCACGAAGTTCGCAGCGATCAGGAACAGCCCGTAAAACGTGGTCATGCCAAGCACCAGCGAATAGTCCAGATTCTGTATGCCCAGAACGTAGAACTTGCCGAGTCCGGGAATTGCGAAAATCTGCTCTACTACGAAAGTACCCGTGAGAAGCGTAGCGGTAACGGGACCCAGAACCGTTATAACCGGCAGTATGGCGTTCCTTATCTGGTGCTTCCAGATAATCTGGAACGGCGAAAGTCCCTTGGATTTGGCAGTCTTGATGTAGTCCTGATTTACCACATCCAGCATGCTGGCCCTCATGAGCCTTGCCACTAAGGCCAGCGAACTGAGGCTCAGGGCAAAAGTGGGCATGATGGTGTGAGCAAAGCTCTTCCACTGAGAAACAGGCAGCAAATTTAATTTGGTCGCAAAAACATACTGCAAAATGGGCCCGATTACGAAGGATGGGACCGAGACGCCTACTATGGCGATGAACATGGAAAGGTAGTCCCAACCCTTATTCCGGTTCAATGCAGCTATTATTCCCAAAATTATGCCGGCAGTGGTTGCCAGAATTACAGCCCTAATCCCCAGGTCTGCCGAATAAGGAAAGGCCTGGCTTATAACCTCATTGACAGTTCTGTTTTTATACCTCAGCGAATATCCGAAATCCCCTTTGAGCAGGTTTTTCAGATAAGTCACGTACTGGATGTGAAGAGGCTTGTCCAGTCCGTAGTATTTCATCATGTTCGCCCTTATTTCGGGCGTTATTTTTTCGCTGAGGAACGGATCGCCCGGCAGGAGCCTTACCAGGAAAAATACGATGGTCACCAGCACCCACGCCGTTATCAGCGATACAATGAGGCGGTTCAGTACATAACGGCCCAAACATCTGCACCTCCAAATAATTTTTTATTTTTATTCATCTTTAAATATAACTATAATCGGAGGCATATGCCAGTGGCACATACCTCCGATTCTTCACCGCAAAGTGTGAAAATTGTTCAAGTGCTACTCCACGTCGGCGTATACGAAATCGAAAGTTGCACCGATAAAGTTGGTCACTAAGCCCTTCACGCGATCGTTGCAGGACCAGGCCCTCTGCCTGAAGTAGATCGGGATAATCGGACCGTGCTCGACCAAGAGCTTTTCAGCTTCGAACAGAGCATCGGCGCGCGCTTTGAAGTCAGTGGTGGTCTTTGCAAACTGTATGAGCTCGTCGTATTCTTTATTGCTCCAGCCGGTATCGTTGTGGCCGCCGCCGGTTACCCACAGGTCGAGGTAGGTCATCGGGTCGTTGTAGTCAGGACCCCATCCGGCAAATACCACGTCGTAATCCATCTTGGTCATGAGCTCCAGCCTCTGCTTGAACGGCACCTGCTTGACCGTCATCTTGATGCCCAGGTTCTTCTCCAACTGGTCCTGGATGAATTCGGCAGTGAGCTTAGCCCTCTGGGTATCGTCGGTCAGGTACTCAAAGGTCATCTTCGAAGGATCGCTTATGCCGAGTTCCTGCATGGCTTTCTGGAGATATTCCTTAGCCTTATCTACGTCCGCATTCTTCGAATAGAATTCATAGGGATATTCTTCAGCAAAGGTCTTCTCCAGGCCTTCCAGCTGCGGCAGGACGTACCTGGTGGCGGGCTCGGAAACGCCCTTCATCACTGCCTTTATCAGCGCTTCGCGGTCAATAGCAAAACCTACAGCTCTCTGGAAGTTCTCGTTAGCGAGCCAGGGCTTGCCTTCGCGCTTCACGTTGAACTGCAGATAGAATTCGGAACCATCGTAGAAGTACATGGCCCTGCCTTCGCTATCTACCTGCTCTACCAGTTCGGCCGGTATGAATTCCCAGTCGGTCTCTCCGTTTTCATACATCTGCCAAGCCGTATTCGCGTCGTTCACTATATAAATCGTGACTTTGTCGATGTTTATAGAGTCTTTGTCCCAGTAATTGGGGTTCTTCTCCAGCACGAGCTCCTGCTCATGCTTCCACTCCTTCAGAATGAACGGGCCGTTGTAGAGGAGCTTGTCGGCATCGGCCGCAAACTTCTCACCCATCTCTTCCACGAAATCCTGCCTTACGGGGTAGAAGGAAATGAAGTTCAGCAGGCTCAAGAAGTACTTCACCGGAGTCTTCAGCTTGATCTGGAGCGTCTTTTCGTCTAGAGCTTTTACCCCGATCTGGTCCGGATCGGTTATTTTTCCAGTGTTGTATTCTTCGCCGTTTACAATGTAGTATCCCTGGAAAGCATACTCGGATGCCGTATTCGGGTCGAGGAGCCTCTTTATGGCATACTCAAAGTCGTAAGCGGTTACCGGCTTGCCGTCGCTCCACTTGGCATCGCGCAAATGGAAAGTATAGGTGGTCTTGTCATCCGATATCTCCCAGGTTTCGGCCATGCCCGGCTTTATCTCGCCGTTGTGGACCCTAACCAGGCCTTCAAAAATATGATGGCCTACGAGGATGGCATAGGTGTCCGTGGCCTTCTGCGGGTCAAGGCTGGGGACTTCAGCACTGATCGTAAAAGCAATTTCTTTGGGCCCCTGTTCCTTTTCTCCGCCCTGCTGTTGCTGCCCGCTCTGCTGGCCGCAACCGGCAAGCATCCCCATTACCAGCAACAGCGCGAGGGCAATTGCAATACTTTTCTTTAGCATCAAATTCCCTCCTCATTATTCTATAAAATAATCTCTATAAAATCAAAGGAAAATATTTTTAACGCCTTATACCCCCTTTCAAAAAAATCCAAAATATTTCTACAAAACCCCTTTCTAACCAAGGCCCGATTCAGTTAAAATATATATTCTGCAACAAAACTAAAAATCCTTCTTTTTCGAAGATAACTTATTTATTGAGTTTAGCTCAGGAGTTCTTTTAATATTTTGTTGACCAACTGAGGATTGGCCTTGCCGCGGGTTTCCTTCATCACCTGGCCCACCAGGAATCCCAGGGCCTTCTCTTTGCCTTTTTTGTAATCCTCCACCGACTTGGGATTTGCTTCGATGACTTTCCTCGCGATTTTTTCAAGTTCCCCTTCATCGGAAATCTGGGTCAGGCCTTTTTCCTTTACTATGGCTTCCGGGTCCTTGCCGGTATCGAACATATCCCGGAAGACCTCCTTAGCTATCTTGCCGCTTATGGTTCCGTCATCGATCATTTTCAGCATCTTTACAAACTGTTCGGGGGTAAAAGGTATATCTTCCACTTCTTTTCCGGTCTCGTTCAGTATCCCCAGCATCTCCGACATTACCCAGTTGCTGACGGTCTTTGGATCGTGGTATGCCGAAACGCACTTTTCAAAGAAATCGGCGAGGGCTTTGGAAGCCGTTATCACTCCCGCATCGTAGTTCGGAAGTCCGTACTCTTCCATATACCTTTTTTTCCTCGCATCGGGCAGTTCGGGAAGTTCGGCTTTCACCCTTTCGACCCATTCCCGGTCTATCACCACCGGCACCAGGTCCGGGTCCGGGAAGTACCTGTAGTCGTGGGCCTCTTCCTTGCTTCTTAAGGGAATCGTGATGCCCCGAGCTTCATCCCAGCGCCGGGTTTCCTGGACGACCACGCCCCCCGACGCCAGAACTTCCCTCTGGCGCTTTTCCTCGTATTCGAGGCTCCGCCGGACGGCCCGGAACGATCCCAGGTTCTTGAGCTCCACCTTGGTGCCAAACTTGTCCGAACCTTTGGGCCTTATGGAAATATTGGTGTCGCACCGCAACGACCCTTCCTCCATCTTGCAGTCGGACACCTCGATGTACTGGAGGATGGTCTTGAGCTTGTTAAGGTACAGCCACGCCTCTTCGGGAGTGCGAATGTCCGGTTCAGACACTATCTCGATGAGGGGCACACCCGTGCGGTTCAGGTCCACCAGCGAGTACGGTTTCCCTTCCTCATGGACGAGCTTTCCCGCGTCCTCTTCCAGGTGGATTCGGTTAATACCTATGCGCTTCGTCTTGCCGCCCACTTCGATTTCGATGTATCCATTCCGGCCCAGCGGCAAATCGTACTGGGAAATCTGGTAGGCTTTCGGCAGGTCGGGGTAAAAATAGTTCTTCCGGTCGAACTTGGAAAACTCCGGTATCTCGCAGTTTAAGGCTAAAGCCGCTTTTATGGCGTATTCCACCGCTTTCTTGTTCAGCACGGGCAAAACCCCCGGCATCCCCAGGCAAACGGGACAGCAGTGGGTATTGACTTCGCCACCGAATTCGGTGGAGCAGCTGCAGAATACTTTAGATTTAGTGAGAAGTTCCACGTGGACCTCGAGGCCTATTACTGTTTCAAATTCCATCGTCACACCTCCATCCGTTATAGGGCAGGTTTTCTGGAATTAAAGTCGGTGGCCCGTTCAAAGGTATAGGCAGCTCTCAACACCGTTGCTTCGTCGAAAGGCTTTCCTATAATCTGAAGCCCTATAGGCAGGCCGCCGGAAAAGCCGCAGGGTATGGAAATCGCAGGGAGACCTGCCATGTTGACCGGAATGGTGCAGACGTCCGACATGTACATCTTCAGCGGATCGCCGGTCTTTTCACCTAATTTGAAGGCCGGAGTCGGCGCCGTCGGCGCTATAATCAGGTCGTACTTTTCAAAGGCCCGGTCGAAGTCGGCCTTCACCAGGGTCCTTACTTTCATAGCTTTAAGGTAGTAGGCGTCGTAATAGCCCGAACTTAAGGCGTAAGTCCCCAGCATGATCCTGCGCTTTACTTCCCTGCCGAAACCTTCGCTCCGCGTCTTTTTATAAAGATCCAGGAGGTCTTCGTAATCTTTTGCCCTCACTCCATACCTTATACCGTCGTATCGGGCAAGGTTGGAACTGGCCTCCGCCGGCGCAATGATGTAATAAGCCCAGAGGGCGTACTCGGTGTGGGGAAGGGATATTTCCTCGACGCTTGCCCCTAGCTTTTCAAAAACCCGGGCTGCAGAGAGGATGGCCTCCTTTACCTCCGGCTCCACCCCTTCTCCCAGGTACTCTTTGGGAAGCCCCATCTTCATGCCCTTCACATCTTCCACCAGACTCTTCGTGAAGTCGGGCACCGGCAGGTTCGCCGAAGTGGAATCCCTTTCATCCCAGCCGGCTATGGCGTTTAACACCAGGGCGCAGTCGGTCACGTCTTTGGTCAGAGGGCCGATCTGATCCAGCGATGAGGCGTAGGCCACCAGGCCGTACCTGGAAACTCTGCCGTAGGTGGGCTTTAGGCCCACGACGCCGCAGTACGAAGCGGGCTGCCGGATGGACCCCCCCGTATCGGAACCCAAAGCATAAATGCACTCGTCCGCCGCCACCGCCGCGGCCGAGCCGCCAGAGGAACCTCCCGGAACGCGATCCACATCCCATGGATTCCTGGTAGCAAAAAACGCGGAGTTTTCCGTGGACGAACCCATGGCGAACTCGTCCATATTGGTCTTTCCTATTATTACCGCCTTTTTCGCCTTCAACCTCTCGCTCACCGTCGCATCGTAAGGCGGCACAAAATTGGCCAGTATCCTGGACGCGCAGGTGGTCTTCAGGTCCCTGGTGCATATGTTGTCTTTTATCGCCACCGGAATTCCCGAGAGCGGGCTCGAAAAATCCCCTTCCTCGTCCACCTTTTTGCTCATTTCTATTGCCCTGTCTTCATCTACGGTCAAATATGCCCTGACCTTTTCTTCCACCTCCTCGATCCTATGTAACACCGCTTTTGTGAGTTCTACGGACGAAATCTCCCTCTTTGAAAGAAGTTCATGCGCTTCGTGGATGGTAAGCCTGTTCAGATCCAACGTTCCTACCTCCATTTCCCTCAATCTTCTATAATTCTCGGCACTTTAAAAAAGCCCCGTTCCTTTTCAGGTGCGTTTTTCAATACCTCCTCCCTCGGGAGGCTTTCCTTTACCACGTCCTCGCGGAATACGTTTTTCAGCGGAATTATGTGGGCCGTCGGCGGCACATCGGTAGTATCGAGCTCGTTCAGCTTGTCCATGTAATCCAGAATAGAGCTTAAGGTATTGGCCATCTCGGCCTTTTCTTCTTCCGAGAGATAGAGCCTGGCCAGATTTGCCACGTGCTCCACGGTCTCGATATTGATCTTCACGCTTTCACCCTCTTTTCTGATTTGCTCGTCCTTTTACTGATGTCATAATTTTATCATTTCGGCCTAAAATGCACAACCTCAATGCCATATTAATCAATTGCATTCCCCATGTCAACTGAGTTATAATGGGTTTGTAAAGTTTTAAAAGACCAAGTATAAAAGGATGAGATTTATGAAAAAACTAGTACTATGCCTTTTAATAGCGCTTTCATCCATATTCTTTTTCAGCGCCAACTTTTACGCAAGTTCCAAGGAAGCCCTGTCGGAAAACATAGCCAGGCTGGCAAGTTCCGTTGAGTTGGTCCAGGTGGACCTTTCGAACAGAAAAATTATAGTCGGACAAAACCCCTATTTAAAGAATACCAAGGAGCCGACCGTATATAAGTTCAGGAACCTCGACAAAGGTTTTCTAATTCTCGTAAATCGGAGCCATCCGGCGGGGAAAGACTTTTACAATCCCAATATGATAAACATAGCAAAAAAACTGCCATCGACTAAAAGCGAGCTTATGCTGGACAGAGAAGCGGCGGAAGCCCTTGCCGAATTGTTCGATGCCGCAAAAAGCGACGGGATAAAAAATCTTACAGTAGTCAGCGGTTACAGGTCCTACTCCTACCAGGAAGGACTTTTCAAAAGAAAGGTAGACTTTTACAAAAATCAGGGCAAATCTTCGGAAGAGGCTAAAGCACTGGCAGCGACCGTGGTGGCGATCCCGGACCAGTGAGCATCAGACGGGCCTGGCCATAGACCTCGCTTCCCGGGCAAACCTCGGCCTCGAACAAGGCTTTGAAAACACCCCCGAAGGCAGGTGGATGAGAGAAAACGCCCACAAGTTCGGCTTTATTTTGCGCTACGGGAAGGACAAGCAGTCGATCACAAAGATAATATACGAGCCCTGGCATTTCAGGTACGTGGGCAAGCCCCACTCGGAAATAATTTATAAAAACGATTTTTGCCTGGAAGAATATATAGACTACCTGAAGGCCAGCAAGAAGATCGAATATACTTCCGAGGATAATAAAAAATTCTTCATATATTATATAGAAGGCGCAGGAAATGTGGACGAGATCGAAGTATGGGCTTATACGGGACAAGTTGTGGGCCTCTCTTCTGACAACAGCGGAGGCCTTATACTGACGCTGGAGCTGGATTGATTCTTCACTGCGCCAACTTTACCGCTCCGGCAGTGATCTGAGGGGAAATAGGAGGTACAACGAACATCCGGAGAAAAGGGCAGAAGATCTGATGAATGCTTTTTCCGATCCGTCTATAAAAGCGATTTTCTCGTGCATAGGCGGGGATGACAGTATAAGAATGCTTCCCTATATAGACTTTGATGTCATAAAAAAGAATCCTAAAATTTTTTTAGGCTATTCTGAAGTACAGTTACCCACTTTATGTGCTTGAAAGCCGGTCTTTCAAGCTTCTACGGCCCTTCTGTATTGGCAGAGTTCGCGGAGAATGTGAAAATAAAGCAAGAAGGCCCGCGCTTTTGTTGCGCGGGCCTTTTTATATTCATCCCTTCAGTGGAACACCACGAAAAGTATCAAAGTCGTGATGAGGGCCACCAGGCCTTCGAAAAGTGTCGCCATGGTCTGCGCCCTGTAGGCGTCGGTCACTTTAAGTCCCGAAAACTGCGATACCACCCAGAAGTAGCTGTCGTTCACGTGGGATACCGTCATAGCCCCTGCGCCTATGGCCATCACCGTGAGGGCGAGGTCCATCGGCGACGTCAGTCCCAGCTGGGGAAGCATGGGGGCTATGAGGCTGGATGTGGTCACCAGAGCCACCGTCGACGACCCCTGGGCGGTTTTCAGCAAAGCTGCTATCAAAAACGTAAGAATCAGGCCGAAAATTCCTCCCGACGTATTTCCTCCTGCCAGCGTTTTTATGTAGTCGGCGATGGGAGTAGCCGAAAGTACCGCCCCGAGAGAACCGCCGGCACCAGTAATGAGGAGGATTATCGCCGAGTCCTTTATCCCCTGGCCTATCCAGTTCATAAGAGTCTCTTCGTCGAACTTCGGAAGGAGAGTCAGCGAAAGCAGCAGTCCTATCATGAGGGCGTTTACTGGAGTGCCGAGAAAATCAATGAAATTTCTGCCCGGCCCGGTGTATTCGGCGAATTTTACCACCGACGAGAGGGCTATGAGCAATATGGGCACCACGATCGGCATAAAGGATTTCGCCGTTCCCGGAAGTTCTCCAAACTGCTTTTTCAGTTCCTCGTAACTTGCGCCGCTCTGGTCCACTTCAGAGGGAATATTCTTTCCTGCCCGGTAAGCCCACCAGAGACCTGTAAGGGCTGCCGGTATCGATACAAACATCCCTACCAGAATCACCAGGCCCAGATCCGCCCCCACGTTTCCCGCCGCCGCTATAGGTCCCGGCGTGGGCGGCACCAGGGTATGGGTGGCGTAGAGCCCGGTGGACAGGGCCACCGCCATCACGGCCATTGGGATCTCGGCCCTTTTGGCCAAGGCCTTGTTGAGAGGGGTCAGAATGACGAAACCCGAATCGCAGAAAACAGGGATGCTGGTGATGTAGCCGATTATGCTCATAGCGAGCGGAGACCTTTTTATTCCGACTATATTGAGGACGGCTTCTGCCATCTTCAAGGCCGCCCCCGATTTTTCCATGATGGTGCCTATTATGGTGCCGAAAATTATCACGAGGCCGATGTTCGTCATGAGGTTTCCAAATCCCTGCGCTATTACCGAACCTATGTATTCCACGGGCATTTTGCTCAAAAATCCAACGCCGTATGCAGCAAGCAGCAGGGCCAGGAACGGGTGGATTTTGAGCTTTGCAGTAGCGTAGATGATAAAAAATATGGCAAGCACCACTATAGCAATCAACATCGGGCCCTGAACCATCACCGCTTTCGCCGCAGCCAACTGTTCCGCTGTCATCTACTCATCCCCCCTGGTAAAGTACAATCTAAATACATTTTCGGTCGTCTCTTCCAGCAGCTCCTCCCCCCTTCCCATAGCTTCTTCCAAGGTCATGGGCCCCGTCGATATGCTGAAAAGGGCCGTCATGCCTTCTTCGTAAAGGGCTTCGTATCCTTTTTTAAGCGATCCCGAAATGCATATAGCGGGAGTTCCCCACCGGCGGGCAATTCGGGCAATCCCTAAAGGCACCTTGCCGAACAGGGTCTGGCCATCCGTGGACCCTTCGCCCGTGATCACTATGTCCGCATTTTTTACTTTTTCCTCCAGGCGGGTAATTTCAGTAATTATTTCTATCCCCGGCTTAATCCTGGCCCCGAGGAAAGCCATCAGTCCCGCACCAAGCCCTCCTGCCGCCCCGGCCCCCGGCACATCGGCCACTTCTTTTCCTAAATCCCTTTTTATCATCGCCGAAAGGTGCCGTAGGTTCTGGTCCAGAATCTCGACCATCTCCGGAGTGGCCCCTTTTTGGGGCCCGTAAACTGCCGAGGCGCCTTGTGGCCCGCAGAGCACGTTTTTTACATCGCAAGCCACGACTATCTCGGCTTCTTCCACCCTGGGGTCGAGCTTTGAGGCATCGATTCGGGCTATTTTGGAAAGTTCCCCGCCTCCGAAGCCGATTTCCCTGCCTTCAGGGTCCAGGAATCTCACTCCCAGGGCCTGGGCCATTCCCACTCCGCCGTCGTTGGTAGCACTGCCGCCTATGCCCACTATTAGTTTTCTCGAGCCGCAATTTAAAGCTTCCTTTATGAGCTGGCCGGTGCCGTAGGTGGTCGTCCGCATGGGGTTACGCTCTTCAGGTTTTAACAGATTCAGGCCTGATGCCGCGGCCATTTCAATTACCGCGGTGCCGTCGGGCAGCAGGCCGAAAAAGGATTCTATTTCCCTGCCCAACGGGTCGAGAGCTTGAGTCTTTACGATCCTCCCGCCGGCAGCGCTGATTACGGCCTCCACGGTGCCCTCGCCGCCGTCGGCCATAGGGACCTTCTTTATGTTCACCTTTACACCGCTTTTCGCTGCAGCCTTTAATATCCCTCGCTCCATGGCATCGGCTGCGGCCACAGCGGTAAGACTCCCCTTAAAAGAATCCGGTGCAATTACAATTTCTATCGCTTTCATATGTAGCTCCGCCCCCGCTTTTATTTTACACTCAATTATTAATATTTGCAATATGAGCATAAAACAAAAATCGTACCTGTAGGTACGAATTAAAAAAGCATCGAATTCAATCAATTTTCTCTTTAAAGGATGCAATCTCGTCGAGCAACTTGTTCACCACGGTTTTCAATTCCCTTATCTCTTGCAGATAGGTTCTATTTTCTTCCTTCAACCTTTCCAGTTCCAGTTCGGTGCCCTGTCCGCTCGTGAGCCCCTCTTCACCGAATTCACTGTCGGTTTTAAATTTTATCTTCTCCATCTTTTCTTTTCCCATTTCCATGCCCTTTTCCATCATGGGTTTTACCCTCTTTTTTATCTCCGGGCTTAAGACGTAGGCCAGAGCTGCCGCGACAATTCCCCCCATGAAAAGCTTTAACTTATTCATGACCCGAAATCCTCCTTAAAAAAATTTTTTTGCTGTACTTATATTAAACAATCCTCATGGTTAATATGCTGATAAATCCGGGCACTTCAGCATTTATCGTGAATTTTTTACACATAATTACTCTAATGTTATATTTTTCTTTTAAAAAACCTCCAGTACCCTTTTATCTCAATTAACATATTATGTAATGAGGATTAAAGAAAGGGGGTTCTACGGTGGCTGACCTCAGCAGCATCCATACCTGGTGGTGGTGGTTTTTACCGATTATAGTCCTGGTATTCTTCCTGCCCATAGTTATAGTAGTTCTCTCCAGCTAAGTGAAAGCAAGAGCCCCGATTCTTCATTTTCGGGGCTCTTTTACTTTTTATTTCTTATAAAAAATGCTATTATATTGTAGATTGATGAAGCGAAAAAATATTCTTCAAAGCGAGGTTCGTCCAATGGCCGCAAAAAAAGAGCGACTCGACAAAATTCTGAGCATGTCCGGCTACGGCAGCCGCAAAGATGTGAAAAAATTAATCAAAAACGGCGACGTCACCGTAAACGGCAGGACCGCCACCAGTCCCGAGACACCAGTAGATCCTTCGGCCGATGACATTTGGGTCCTGGGAGAGCCCATTGTTTTTAAAGAAAACGTGTACCTCATGATGAACAAGCCCAAAGGCGTCATATCGGCGACCCGGGACAGCCGGCAGGCCACGGTCATAGACCTGCTCGAAGGGGAGTATTCCCACCGGAACCTTTTCCCCGTCGGCCGTCTAGACAAAGACGCAGAAGGTTTGCTCCTCATTACCGACGACGGAATGCTGGCCCACCAGCTTCTCTCCCCGAAAAAAAAGATAGAAAAAGTTTACTACGTGGAAGTGCGGGGGAGTTTAACCGAAGACGACGCCAGGGCCTTCCAAAAGGGCATTTTCCTCGGGGATTTCAGGGCTCTCCCGGCAAAACTCGATATCATAAAATCGGGCGATATATCGTCGGCCTTAATCACAATTTGCGAGGGAAAGTACCATCAGATCAAGCGCATGATAAAAGCGAGAGGCAAAGAAGTGGTTTATCTTAAGCGCCTGTCGATGGGGCCCATCACCCTGGATGAAGCACTCGAGCCGGGAGAGTGGCGGGAACTCACCGACGAAGAAATTAAGGCGTTGAAGTCCCTAGAAAGATAAAATCCAGTTTTTCCCATTGATTTTGTGCATCGGTATAGGAGAGCACGAGGTAGTCCCCCAGCACAGTATATTTCCATAAATTACCTGTAGCCGAGAAAATTTCTTTTGCCTCCCCCTTTTCCAAGAAGTAGACTCCGAAAGACCCATCCTGCCGGTAAGCCGCGATTACCGCTTTCCCTCGGTATTCGGGAAAACCGGCCCCATACATCAATCCCTCGCTTATCAACCATTTTTCAATGCCATCGCCTTTTACGACCTCCTTGCCTCTTCCGGCAAAAAGGCAGTAAAGCGGCCCTCCCCCATCGAGAAAATCCCTGTCGGCGATATAAAAAACGTTATCGTCCTCCATATGGCTTATCAGGGGCACCTTTAGATTCTTGGCGATCTCCCTCACATTCCCCGAAAGGTCCGCCGTGCACAGGGAATCCCACTCCACGCTTTCGACATCCTGTTCGCTCAAAGCTATATCCGATATGGTGCTGAAGGCGATGGCCGTTCCATTCGAATTCCAGCGGGCGTAACCCACCTTTTTCCCCGGAACTTCAATTTTTTTCAGCTTCCCCGTCTTCACTTCCGCCACTTCCAAAAAATTCCCTAAGGGGTAAGGGTAGTTCTCACCCTGCACTAGGTCGAAACTGCCATCTTCACCTTTAACGGCACCGTAGTACATCAAATGGAGGCCGTCGGGAGCCCAGGCGGGCGAAAACCGGAGGACTTCCCCATCTCCGGCCAGCAGTCGTTCTTCTCCGGTCTCTGTATCCAGCACGTATATTCCCGGGACGTCGGGCTCGTACTTCTCGTACGCGAAATAATCTCCATTGGGCGAAAGTCTGGGATAAAAGAGGCCATCGTAAGAAGGCAATTCCCCTATCAGGCGGGATACTGCTTTTTCGGATACATCTACCTTCCATATTTCGCTCACCAGGTCCACAAAAATCGCATCCCGCTGCCGGCTAAAAACCATGTGTGTCCAATAGCCGCCTTCCAGCGGCAGGCGGCCCACCTCTTCCGATTTTCTGTCCTTCGGATCGTATTTCTTAAAAATCAGCTCCTCTCCTGAAACGGCGTATATCAATCGGTTTTCCGCATCCCATCCCAGCAGCCAGAGGCGGTAATTCCCGCTTTCGAAATCTTGTCCCTGTATTTTTTCTACCAGTTCCGCATCGGAACCATCCAGGGCAAATGCCCAGATACCCTGTCCAAAGCCATTTTGGGTTCCCGAAAAGGCAGCCCACTTAAAATCGGGAGAAAAAAGTTCTCTCCCTTCGAAATAATCTATCTGACCCTCCAGGATGGCGGTGGCTCTCTCGACTTTCGACCCCTCCATGGCCAGTTCTACCACCGCCCCTTCCGGTTCCAGGACCTTAGATGACGGACCCTCCGGTTCCGGCATTTCCCCGCCGCAGCCGGCGATGCCCAGAACTACCGCTAGCATCAGGAAAAAGGCCGCCACCCTGTAAATTTTATTTCCCAACTTAGAGCCCCCCTTATCCTCAACATCAAAGCTCGCCTTCGGCCAGCTTGTTTAAAAGGTATGCCACTCCGTCGTCGTTGTTCGACGGCACCACTAGTTTCGCCGCTTTTTTTACGGGTTCTTCAGCGTTTTCCACCGCTACCCCCAGACCCGCAAAATTTATCATCGAAAGGTCGTTCATGTTGTCTCCTATGGCTATCACACTCTCCCTCTCGATTCCGAGGATCTCGCAAAGCTTTTTCAAGCCTTCGCCTTTTGACACGCCATCGGGCAGAACCTCGTAGTAAAAGTCTTCAGTTTTTACGCAGTTGAGGTTTATACCCTCCTTTTTCTCCAATTCCCCCATCATCTCCATCGCCCGAGGCACGTCGCCCACCACCATCACCTTATTCACCGCATCCAGGTGCCTCAAGTCGTCCACAACCTCGTACGCCACCTTTTCCCTTTTCAGGTAAATTTCGTGGGCCGGCTTGTACCCCACGAGGAAGATTTTGTCGTGCAGGAAACCGATTATACCAAACTCCGTTTTCAAAAAATGGTCCACCACCATATCGGCGATGGTCTTCGGCAGGTACTCCGAGTATATCGGCCCTTTTCCCATTTCGAATATCTCACAGCCATTGAACAAAATGGCGGGGACGTCGGGCTTCAGGAGCTCGAGAAGCGGTCGGGCCCCCCTTTCACCCCTCCCGGTGGCAACGGTAAATAAAACCCCTGCGTCCCTTATCCTTTTTATAGCCTCGAGATTTGCTTTGGACACGTTTTTCCTGTCGTCCAGCAGCGTTCCATCCAAATCCGTTACTACCAGTTTATACCTCATTTTCAACCCCCATCATTGATTATAATGCACTTATTCTTATTTCTATGTCGGAAGAAAAAATCCTTCAGTTTACAGTTCAAAACAAGGCTGGTATAATACAGAGAGTGACGAAAACCCTGGAAAGGAGTCCATATAAAAATGGAGATAGGCATCGTAGGACTGCCCAACGTCGGCAAGAGCACCCTTTTTAATGCCATTACCAAAGCAGGAGCCGAGTGTGCCAACTACCCTTTTTGCACCATAGAGCCCAACGTGGGCGTCGTGGCCGTCCCTGACCCCAGGCTGGAGGAACTGGCCCGATTGGAAAACCCACAGAAAGTTACCCCCGCTACCATAAAATTCGTGGACATAGCCGGCCTGGTGAGAGGGGCCAGCCGCGGCGAAGGGCTCGGCAATAAGTTTCTTTCCCACATCCGGGAAGTCGACGCCATAGCCCACGTGGTCCGCTGCTTTCAGGATCCCAACGTGGTCCACGTGGACGGCAGCGTAGACCCGATAAGGGATATAGAGACCATAAACCTGGAGCTCATCTTCGCCGACCTGGAAACCTTAGAAAGGCGGATCGACCGGGTGGCAAAGCAGGCCAAATCGGGAGACAAACAGTATCAAAAGGAGCTTTCCCTGCTCGAGCGGTTGAAAGAAACTCTGGAAAGCAACCGGCCCGCCCGGGCCCTGCAACTTGACGAGGAAGAATCAAAAATGGTAAAAGGCCTCAACCTCCTCACCTTAAAGCCGGTCATTTATGTCGCCAACATCTCGGAAGACGACCTCATGGCGGGAGAGGAAAACGATCTGGTAAAAAAAGTGCGGGAATACGCCCGAAGCGAAGGGGCGGAGGTCATCTCGATCTGCGCCAAAATCGAGGCGGAACTGGCCGCCCTGGACGATGCGGAGAGGAATGAACTCCTTTCGGCCTACGGCCTCGAAGAGCCGGGACTCAACCGCCTGATCCGGGCGGGGTACAGGCTCCTCGGGCTCATCACCTTTTTCACGGCCGGCCCCAAAGAAGTGAGGGCCTGGACCATAAAGGAAGGCACCAAGGCGCCTCAGGCAGCGGGAAAAATTCACAGCGATTTCGAGCGTGGATTCATAAGGGCGGAGGTCATCGCTTACGAGGACCTGATGTCCTGCCAGAGCCAGCAGGTGGCAAAGGAAAAAGGCCTGGTGCGATTGGAAGGCAAGGACTACGTGGTGAAGGACGGAGACATAATCTTCTTCAGGTTTAACGTGTAAAAGCCCGGCACCATATACGGTGGCCGGGCTCTATCTTAATTGCCGGGGTTGAAAATGACTCGGGAATCTATGGAAGAAAGATCCTTGCAGCCGGTCAGTATCATCGCCTGGTAGAGTTCCTTCGCCATGGTCTCCAGGACCAGCTTTACTCCTTCCATTCCCCCGCCGAAAGCGCCGATGATTACCGGTCTTCCCACCAATACTGCATCGGCGCCGAGGGCCAGGTACTTCAGCACATCGACGCCGGACCTCACTCCGCCGTCGGCCAGAATCGTCATCTTCCCCTTGAATTTTTTCGCTATTTCCGGCAGGACTTCCGCCACTCCCGGCGTAAAATCCAATATCCTTCCGCCATGGTTTGAAACGACTACGGCCGAGGCCCCGGCTTCGTAAGCGATCTCAGCCTCATCCGGTGTCATTATCCCCTTGACTATGAAAGGAAGATCCACCTTTGATATGATGTCTTTTAACTCTTCCAGGGGCTTTGGGCCCACCGGCTGCCCCATCAGGGCCATAGTCACCAATCCGGCCCCGTCCACGTCCATGCCTACAGCCACCGCTCCCACGTCTTTGGCCCTCTGGGCCATCTTCATCAAAACTTCATTTTCCCTGGGCTTCATGATGGCGATACCGTGGCCATCTTCCTCTCCGATAGCCTTAAGGCCCGAATCGTAAAAGAGCGGATTTCCTCCGTCGCCGCACATGCCTATAGTTCCAGCAGCACGGCTTCCCGAAATCACCATCTTTATAAATTCTTCTTCCGAAATGGCACCCCCCATGTTGTATTCCGAACCGGTAATGGGGGCGGCGATTATCGGCATCGAGAGCTTTTTCCCGAAAAGCTCTGTGCTTATGTCCGGGTCCTTTGCCCCGTGGAGGGTCCTCATGTTGAGCTTCACCCGGGCTAAAGCTTCCACGTTGGCCCGGAAGGAAGCTCCGGTTCCCGCACCTCCCATGCCGGGCACTTCGCCAGCACAAGCTACTCCGTCGCAAACCTTGCAGACCCTGCAGTAGCCCTTCATCTTTTCCCGGGCCACTTTCTTTATTTCGCTCAAATTCATATTACCCCCCGCCTTCTCCTCTTTTTTTCCAATTTCATTATAATACAAAAAAGCGCAGAAATAAATTACGGCGAGAGGGAATATCCTCTATCTCGTAGAATATTTTGATAAAGAAAACCTTTTTCGAAAAGGCTGGGAAATCCGATGGCCCGCAAAGCGCTGTCCTTTTTGCTTTTGCTGTCTTTTTCCCTATATATTTTCGGATTCGATTTTTCTTCAGCAGCACAGCCGTCGCCGATCCAGAGCGAACTGGAGCAGAAACTGATAGAAGAAATTTTGAGGCTGGAGTCTAGAATCCACGCTCTGAACATAAAGCTCGGCGAGCTGGAAGAGAAGAAAAAAGAACTGGAAGAAGAACTTCTTTTAAAGCGCTCCGAAGTCCACCGCCTGTCGGCAAAGCTTAAGGAAAACCGGGAGAAGCTCTCCAGGTGGATAGTCTTCAGCTACAAGCACGGCCTGGGGACCTTTCTCGCCGTGCTGGTAGGGGCCGAAGACATCGGGGAATTTATGAGGCGGTTCGACAACATCATGCTTTTGCTGGAATACTATAATAATGTAGTTCTGGAAACCAGAAATTTAATTTTACTGCGCCAACGGGAGGAATCCTCTATCATGGAAAAACAGGAGGAAATCAGGGCTTTGGAGGAACAGACGAAAAAGACTTTAGAAGACCTCGTGGTTGCGAGGGCCGAAAAGGAACAGGAACTTATAAACGCCAGGAAAATTCTCGACGACCCGTCCTTTTTGGAAATTGTCAGCAAAAACTGGCAGGAAGTCCTGCCTTCTCTGGATTATCTTTTGAAGAATTTCGCCTCCCTTCCCTGGAAGAGCATAGGCCCCGACAACCTCAAAGTAAACTACCTCACGCTGACAGCTCGGGCCGAATTCCTCGACAAAAGCTTAACCGAGAAACTGCTTTCCGGCGACGAAAAACTTAAAAACGCCTTTTTCACCTTCGGCCCAGAAGGCATCACGGTAGCCGAAAGGGGGCCGGAAGGCGAGATCTTGTATTCGATAACCTGCCGGCTGGAACTTTTAAACGACAACCGCATAAGGATTGAGCCCATCAGAGTCGAATTTAAAGGCGTCACACTTCCGCCGAAAGTGATACAGGACATTACCAAAAACGTCGATCTTTCCTTCACTCCGCCGCCGCTTCCCTACGACCTTAAGATCACCTCGATTTCCACCGAAGACCACAAATTGATCATGCACCTGAAAAAATATTGATGAAAAATCCCCAAAGGGCCGGCGATATGCTATAATTTTGTAAAAGAATTGAAAGGGGCTTTGCCATGTCTCCGATCGGTCAGCTGGGCCCTGGGGCCGTCTTCCTCGCAGGAATTCTCTCCTTTTTTTCTCCCTGCACCCTGCCGCTCCTGCCGGTGTACTTCTCCGTTCTGGCCGGAGGAGATGTCAGGGCGGGAGGGAAAAAAGCAGCTCTGCTTGTAAACAGCCTGGGATTCGTATTGGGATTTTCGGCGATCTTCACTTTGCTCGGACTTTCGGCGACGGCCCTGGGGCGTTTCTTTCTGGCGAACCGCCTCTTTTTTTCAAAAATAGCTTCGTTTCTGGTGGTGCTTTTTGGAATCTTCCTGGCCGGCGGATTCCAAATCCCCCTTATGATGCGAGAGAGGCGGATGCACCTTCACTTTAAAAGAATCACCCCCCTTTCCGCCTTCGCCATGGGCTGCGCCTTTTCCCTGGGCTGGACGCCCTGCCTGGGCCCCATCCTCGCCTCGGTGCTGCTGGCGGCCGGGAGCGCCCGGCACGCCGAATGGGGCGCCGCTCTCCTTCTGGTCTATTCGGCAGGATTCGGCCTTCCCTTTTTGCTGCTCGCGCTGGCTGCCGAAAAGTTTGTATCTCTTGCCCCGAAGATCGGCCGCTTTGCGCCTTACTTTCAAAAGGCGGCCGGATTCATCCTCATTTTTATGGGGACAATCCTGTTCCTCGGACTGTTTTAAGGGAGGTGCGACATGATTCCGAAAAAGAAAAGATGGCCGATATTTCTCGCCCTGGCCTTCGTCGCCGTATTCTTCCTCGCAGGGTGTCAGGTGCAAAAAGAAAAAGGCGAGGATGTCAGCCAGGAAGCCCAACCTTACGAAGGCTACCCCGCCCCCGATTTCCAGCTGAAGGACCTGTCCGGCGAAACGGTCCGGCTTTCGGATTTAAGGGGGAAGGCGGTGCTGATCAACTTCTGGTCCATGAGCTGCTCCACCTGCCTTTCCGAAATGCCAGACTTTGAGGAATTTTACCGTGCAAAGCCCGAGAACGTAGAGGTCCTCATGATAAACCTCGATAGAGACCCAGACAAAGTCCGAACGTACATACAAAATAAAAGGTATACCTTCCGGGTCTTGTGCGACCAAAAGGGCGAGACCGTCCGGTCCTACCTCATCCGGGGGGTTCCCACCACAATCCTCGTGGATGAAGAGGGGGTAATCCGGTCCCGCATCGAAGGCCCGGTGACCAGGGAGATGCTGGATTCGATGGTAAGCACCTGCGGCCCGGACAGCCCCACATGACCGTACTTCTAAAGATATCGTCGATATCTTGAAAAAAGCGTATTTAGGCCCATGCCCTTTTAAAGAATTAACCCCAGGAACGATTAAAGCTCCATTCTCATTATAGAGAATGGAGCTTAATAGTTTTTATCCCTCCTTGCCGGCTTGCACAGTATCTCGGAGATCCACGTGTCGAAGATGCTGGCGGCGTGAGCAGGCCTTATTATCACCGCCGTATCGGCTCCCGAGCCGGTCCCGCCGACGGCGATCACGTCCTCCCCGTAGGGTATCATCCCTGCGTCCAAAGCCATCGTGGCAATTTCCACGCAAACCTTTATCCCCTGCCCCAACATCCTCAAAGTATTGGCCATTATCTCCACCGGATAGGTCCCGCCGAACTTGCGGCTGATTCCCCTTTCGGCCCCCGAAAGCACGTGGGTCGTGGTGAGCACCTTCACCCCGGAAGAAAGAAGTTCCTGCCTCAGATCATCGGGAAATTCCATTTCGCCGGGCTTCGAAAAGCCGCAAACGTGGGTGACCACCACCAGATTTACCCCCAGGTCGGCTTCGAAAAAGGCCCTGGCCGTCCGGCCTTCGGTGGAGGCCACCACCACGTGCCTTATGCCCCGCTCCTTTACCGCTTTCTTCACCACCGCCAGGGTATTTTCGGTGTTTTCTTCTCCGGGAAAATCCCAGTACATTTCCATGACCTCCATTTCCGCAATTTGTCCCAAGATAATTTTATCACAGTTGGAATTCTTCGTGCAGGGCAGTTATGGCCTTCTGGGCATCCTCCTCGCGCACAAGGCACGATATGGTGGAGTTCGAATCGGAGGTCTGGAGAATTTCGATGCCTTCCTTCTCCAGGGCTTTTACTATCCTCGCCATTATCCCCGGCACCGCCCGCATTCCCACTCCCACCACGGTCACTTTTGTAAGGCCTCGGGTGACCTGCGGGACGACGCCGAGCTTCTTTAGTTCCTCCGCCGCAACTTCTACTTGATCTTCTTTTATCGCAAAAACCTTAAGCCCCGGGAACACATTGATGAGATCTATGCTGATGCCAGCCCGGGCCAGCGCATCGAATATTTCCCGATCCTCTGAAACCCTTATCATCACCTGCGCCAGGTGAGTGATGTGGGCTATGCCGGTGACGAGTTTCTCGGAAATCCAGAAGGGCCTGCAGGTGATGAGGGTGCCCGGGGAGTCGCAGAAGGTGGACCTTACCCTCAGCGGGATGTTGCGCTGCATCGCTATTTCCACCGCTCTCGGGTGGATCACCCTCGCGCCGTTGTAGGCCATCTCGGTGACCTCCTGGTAGGTGATAGTCTCCAGGATGTGGGCTTCCTTCACTATTTTTGGGTCCGCCGTCATGATCCCCTCCACATCGGTGAATATATCGACCCATTCGGCCCCCAGGGCCGCCCCCAGAGCCGCTGCGGTCGTATCGCTTCCCCCTCGGCCTAAAGTCGTCACCTCGCCCTCTTCGGTGACTCCCTGAAAGCCGGCTATAACAGGTATGCACCCCTGATCCACGGCATCCAGCAAGACTTCTGCCTTCACCTCTTTTATCATGGCGTTCCCGAAACAGCCGTCGGTGATTATTCCGGCCTGAGCTCCGGTAAAAGCTCTCGCCTCGTATCCCCTGGCCTTTATCAAGGATGCGACCAGGGCCGCGGAAATCACCTCTCCGCAGGAAAGGAGCAGGTCCCTTTCCCTCTCGGGCACTGAGCTCCCTATCCCTTCCATAAGGGAGAGCAGCGTGTCGGTGGCGTACGGGTCTCCCTTCCGCCCGATGGCCGACACCACCACCACCGGCGAATACCCCTCTTCTTTGGTCTTGATTACCCGGTCCACCGCCAATTTTCTCGCTTCAGGAGTGGCCAGCGACGTGCCGCCGAATTTTTGAACCACTATCTTCATTCCCAGCCACCTCTTTGATGTCATACGAGATTGTATTCCACCAGGGATTCGCATATCCTCACCGCATTGTAGGCCGCGCCCCTTCGCAGGTTGTCGGCCACGATCCACAGGTTCAGTCCGCAGGGGACGGTAAAATCCTCTCTTATCCGGCCGACGAACACCTCGTCCCTGCCCGAAAGGTAGGCGGGCATCGGGTATATTGTATTTTTCGGGTCGTCCATCACCACGACTCCCGGGGCTTTAGAAAGGATTTGCCGGGCTTCTTCGGGCGCGATCTTTTCCCAGGTCTCCACGTTTACCGATTCAGAGTGGCAGTTGAAGACGGGAACCCTCACCGTGGTGGCCGTAACCTGGATGCTCTCATCGCCCATTATCTTTTTGGTTTCTCTCACCATCTTCCACTCTTCCAGGCTGTAGCCGGTATCGTCGAACACGTCGATGTGCGGGAGGAGGTTGAAGGCGATCCGGTGGGGATAAACTCTGAGTGTTGTTTCGAGGCCTAAAATCACCTGTTGGGACTGTAACTTTAATTCCTCCACAGCCTCCAATCCCGTCCCCGAAACCGCCTGGTAGGTGGAAACCACCACCCGCTTTACCCGGGCCCTGTCGTGGATCGGCTTTAGAACCATCACCATCTGGATGGTGGAACAGTTGGGATTGGCTATCAGGCCCCGGTGCTTTTTCAGGTCCTGGGGATTTACCTCGGGAACAACCAGAGGCACTTCCGGCTCCATCCGGAAGGCGTTGCTGTTGTCTACCACCACTGCACCCCTCTTTACGGCTTCAGGGGCAAGTTCCAGGCTTACGTCCTTACCGGCCGAAAAAAGGGCTATATCGATGCCTTCGAAGGCTGAGGGCTTTGCCTCTTCTACTTCGTAGGCCTTCCCGCGAAACTCTATTTTCTGCCCCGCCGACCGGGCCGACGCCAGGGGCAGGATGTTTTTTACGGGAAAACTCCTCTCCTCCAGGATTTTCAGCATGGTCCGACCTACCGCACCGGTTGCGCCTACGACAGCTACATTGTAAGTTTTCATCTGGCATGCCTCCTTAGCTTATCATTCACGACCTATCCTTTCATTCCGACTACATTGAGCCAGGAATGTCCTCATTATAAAGACATTTGTTGTTTATACGTGAACATTTATGGTTTTATTATATTCTACAAAAAGTCCAAAATTCCTTTTGTCTTAATTTTTTTATTTTCTTTAGGGTAAAAAAATTAGACCCGCGAAGGAAGCGGGTCTTCTGACCTCCAGATTTTTTTTACTCATATAATAAGATATAATAAAAATACCAAAGGACAGGCAGAAGGTGATACGATGATTCCGCTCAGAGACAACATCGCCAGCCGGCGGCCGCCCATAGTGACGGTCATCATCATAATACTGAATGCCTGGGTCTTTTTCACCTCCGCCCTGAACCACCCGGTGATTTTTGCCAGAATCCTTTATAAATACGGACTCATACCGGCGAGGATAACGAAGCTCATCCTGACCGGGGCCCCTTTTTCCCTGGAGGACCTCCTGCCCTTCGTCACCAGCACTTTCTTCCACGGCAATTTGTGGCACCTCATCAGCAACATGTGGATTTTGTGGCTCTTTGGCGACAACGTGGAGGACCGGATGGGGCATTTGAGGTTTTTGATTTTTTACCTTCTCTGCGGAGCAATTGCCGGACTCACCCACATCGCCTTCAATCCCCTTCTCTCGATGCCGGTGGTGGGAGCCTCCGGAGCTATCGCCGGCGTAATGGGCGCTTACTTCGTGCTCTTCCCGACGGCCCGAATAATCACCCTGATTCCCAGCGTTTTCATACTGCCACTTTTCGTACACGTCCCCGCCGTCGTCTACCTCTTCCTATGGTTTGTGACCCAGCTCTACTACGGCACTGCCTACTCGGTGATAGGAGGCACGGCCGTTTCCGGCGTGGCCTGGTGGGCTCACGTGGGCGGATTTGTGGGAGGCGTCCTCCTGAACCGGTTCTTTATAAAAAAGCGATATTATTATTAAAGGGGTTTCTCAAGATTTATAAAGGTGGCAGGCCACCCGGTGCCCCGGAGCGCACTCCAGGAGTTCCGGCGCCCGACGACGGCATACTTCCATGGCATAGCGGCATCTGGTATAAAACCGGCATCCTGCCGGCGGATTGATGGGACTGGGCACGTCGCCCTGAAGGAGCGCCTTTTGTCTCTTTCTTCTGGGATCGGGTATCGGAATTGCGGAGATGAGGGCTTGAGTGTAGGGGTGAAGCGGGTTTTTATAAATTTCCTCGCTTTCCGCCAGTTCCACCAGCTTTCCCAGGTACATCACGCCCACCCGGTGGGAAATGTGCTTTACCACGTTGAGCCCGTGGGCGATGAAAAGGTAGGAGACTCCCAGCCTTTCCTGCAGGTCTTCCAGCAGATTCAATATCTGGCTCTGGATCGAGACGTCCAGGGCCGAGACCGGCTCGTCGCACACCACGAGTTCCGGGCCGGTGGCCAGCGCCCTCGCTATTCCTATCCTCTGCCTCTGGCCTCCCGAAAACTCGTGGGGGAACCGGTCCATGTGGCGGGGGTCGAGCCCCACCATCTCCAGAAGGTGCTTCACCCTTTCCTCCAGCTTTTTGCCCCTGGCGATGCCATGGAAGGCCAGCGCTTCTCCTATTATCTCCTTTACAGTGAGCCGAGGGTTGAGGGAACTAAAAGGGTCCTGAAATATGACCTGCATCCTGGGCCTCAATTTTCTCATGCTCCTCCGGTCGAGCCGGGTGATGTCCCGCCCGTCGAACAGTATGCGGCCCCCGGTGGGTTCCACGAGCCGGAGCACGCACCGGGCGGTAGTGGTCTTCCCGCACCCGCTTTCCCCTACGAGGCCCAGGGTTTCTCCTCTTTTTATGGTGAAACTCACTCCGTCGACCGCCTTGAGGTAACCGGTCACTTTCTGCAAAAGGCCGGCCCTCACGGGATACCATTTGACGAGGCCCTGCACTTCCAGCAAGACATGCTCTTTCAAACCGCCGGCACCTCCTCCGGCAAAGATCCTTTTATAAAGCAACGAACCTTCCGCCCTCCTTCCACTTCAGTAAGCATGGGAATCTTTTTCCTGCAGATTTCTCGGGCTTCGGAGCACCGGGGATGAAAGCGGCAGCCGGGCGGAAAATCGTGGAGGCTGGGGACGCTGCCTTCTATGACGTGAAGCCTGCTCTTCGTCCCTTCCAGCCGGGGGATGGATTTGAGCAACCCCCCGGTGTACGGGTGGAGGGGATTTTCGAAGATCTCACCGCAGGGCCCTTCTTCCACTACCTGCCCCGCATACATCACCACGACCCTTCTGGCCATTTGCGCGATAACTCCCAGGTCGTGGCTTATCATGAGCACGCTCATGCCCACTTCTTCCTTTAACCTTTCCATGAGGTCCAGAATCTGGGCCTGTATCGTCACGTCCAGGGCAGTGGTAGGCTCATCGGCGATCAACAGTTTAGGGCTGCAGGAAAGGGCCATGGCGATCATCGCCCTCTGGCGCATGCCGCCTGAGAGCTGGTGGGGATATTCGAAGTACCTTTTCTCAGGATTGGGTATGCCCACCATCTTCAGCATCTCTACAGCTCTCTCCCGAGCCTCCTTTTTGGAAAGCCCCTGGTGCAAGATGATCGCTTCGGAGATCTGATGGCCTATCGTAATGACTGGATTCAGGGAAGTCATGGGCTCCTGAAACACCATGGAAATCCGGTTTCCCCTTATTCTTCGCATCTCGGCTTCCGATTTTTGAAGCAGGTCCTCGCCTTCGAAGAGGATCTTTCCAGAGGCGATTTTTGCCGGTGGCGATGGGAGAAGGCGCATTACACTCAGGGCCGTGACTGACTTGCCGCAGCCCGACTCCCCCACCAGTCCCAGCGTTTCCTTCTCCTCTATGTCGAAGGACACCCTTTCCACGGCAGTGACGGTCCCGCCATCGGTGGAGAATTGCACCGTGAGTTCCCGGATTTCTAAAAGTTTTTTCTTTCCCACCCGATCACCCCCGTCAGGGGATTATCCGCCGAGCCCCCAAATATTTTCTGTCCAGTTCCGGCGAATATGCGGGGTCCTGCGGGTCAAAACTGTTGATGGCCACACCCGAACTTCCCGAATGGATGAACTTCATATCGCCTATGTAAATTCCCACATGGGAAGGCCCCGGCTTGTAAGTCTGGAAGAACACCAGATCCCCGGGCCTTAAATCTTCCCTATTCGGCACCGGTTCGCCCTGCGAAAACTGCATATCCGCATCCCTCTTCAAAAAATACCCTCCCATCTTAAAGCAAAATTGGGTAAAGCCGGAACAGTCAAAGCCGTAAGAAGTGGTGCCTCCCCAGAGGTAGGGAAGGCCGATGTACTCCCTCGCCACGGAGATCACGTAATCCGCTCCCCTTTCTTCGGAGAAAACTTCGTCCCTGGAAGGAAATATCTCCACATCCCCGGCCTTAACGTATATATCTCCCCCGCCGGGCACCCTGAGCCGAACCAGTTCCCTCTCCTGACCTATAAGAGGCAGCACCGCGCCCCGCACCAGGTCCTTTTCGAAGGCCCTTTCTCCCTCCGCCGAAAAGGGAGCGGTGCTTCTGGCCCTTATCAACGCGAATTTCCCCGACAGGTAGTTCGAAAGGGAATCGCCGTCAGTTATCCACAGGTCCTCGCCCTTAGCCCATCCCATGTAGCCGTCTTCCATCTTGACCAGGTACCAGCCCTCCGCTTCATCGAAGAGCTTC
>QGUT01000054.1 GCA_003242255.1 Bacillota bacterium | reverse complement strand
GTATAGAACAGAGGCGGATGACCCTCTATAAGGTCATCAAGGCCATAGTGGAAGTGCAGCGAGAATTCCTGGAAAAAGGCATATCGGGTTTAAAGCCCCTCACCTTAAAACAGATAGCCGACGCGGTGGGAGTTCACGAGTCCACGGTAAGTCGAGCCATAAACGGCAAGTACGTGCAGACGCCCAGAGGAGTTTTTGAACTCAAATTTTTCTTCCAGAACGGCCTTGAGAACGAGGGCGGCTCCTCCGTATGTGCGGAGACAATCAAGAAGATGTTAAAAGAGATGATTTCCAAAGAAGACCCCTATAACCCTCTGAGCGATCAGATGATAGCCGATGACCTGAACAAGAGAGGCATCAAGATATCCAGGCGCACCGTGGCCAAGTACAGGGAACAACTCGGCATACCTTCCTCTGCGAAAAGGAAGAGATATTAATTTTGCAACAAGCATTGAAAAATTTCTAGAATTATATTATATTGGTAGTAGAATATTTTTTTAACACAAGCGGGACAAAAAATGTAACATAGGGACAAAAATCATCCCGGGAGGTGACCGGTGGAAATAAATTAAATCGAAGTGACGCAAAATATTAAAAAATAATTAAAAGGAGGATCGTCTATGGGCATTAAAGTAGGAATCAACGGATTCGGAAGGATAGGTAGGAATTCTTTTAAGGCTGCCCTGAAAAACCATCCGGAGATAGAGATAGTGGCCATCAACGATCTCACCGACCCGGCTACTTTAGCTCATCTGTTGAAATACGACTCGGTCTTCGGCAGGTTTGAAGGTGAAGTCACTGCCAAAGAAGATTCGATAGTGGTAAACGGCAGAGAGATAAAGGTATTTGCCGAGAAAGACCCTGCCAACATCCCCTGGAGAGATTTAGGTGTCGACATAGTGGTGGAATCCACGGGCGTGTTTACCTCGAAGGAAAAAGCCATAAAGCACATAGAAAGCGGCGGAGCCAAAAAGGTAATAATTTCGGCGCCGGCCAAAGGCGAAGATATCACCATAGTGATGGGCGTAAACGAGGATAAGTACAATCCCAAGGAGCACCACGTGATCTCCAACGCGTCCTGCACCACCAACTGCCTGGCCCCCGTGGCTAAGGTACTCCTGGAGAATTTCGGCATCAAAAAGGGACTTATGAATACCATCCACTCCTACACCAACGACCAGAGAATTCTGGACCTGCCCCACAAGGATTTGAGGAGAGCGAGAGCGGCAGCTCTTAACATAATCCCCACGACCACCGGCGCTGCAAAGGCGGTAGCTCTGGTCATCCCCGAATTGAAGGGTAAACTCAACGGCTTTGCTATGAGGGTTCCGACCCCAACGGTTTCCGTCGTGGACTTGACTGCCGTGCTGGAGAAGAACGTGACCGTCGAAGAAGTGAACCAGGCCTTGAAAGAGGCGGCCGAAGGCCCGATGAAGGGCATCCTCGGTTACACGGAAGAGCCTGTGGTCTCCATGGACTTCAAAGGCTGCGAACTTTCCTCGATAGTGGACGGACTTTCCACCATGGTAATGGACGGCGATCTGGTGAAAGTGGTATCCTGGTACGACAACGAATGGGGATATTCCTGCCGCGTAATGGATCTGGTAAAATATGTAGCGGAGAAAGGACTATAGAGCAAAATAGCCCTCACGGGCTATTTTGCTTAAAAGGGAGATACGCCTTGGATGGAAGAAATGGCAAACCTTCTCAAAAACATTGCGCCGGAAATTGTGGAGAAAATCGAGCAAAGATTTGATATTTTAAAAAATATCTATTATAATCAGCCGATAGGGAGAAGGATGCTGTCGACGGCAATGTCCCTATCCGAAAGGCCTCTGCGGGCGGAAGTAAAGCGCCTGGAAGAGCTGGGACTTATCGAAATCGACTCCAAAGGCATGAAGGTTTCCAGAAGAGGAGAAGAACTCATAAACCGCCTGGAGAATTTTGTCTACTTTTTAAAAGGCTTGAACTTCATCGCCGATAAAATCAAGGAAAAATTCGGGTGCGAGGACGTCATCATCGCTCCCGGCGATTCGGATAAGGATGAGACCGTCAAGAGCCTCATGGGGAAAGAAGCTGCCTCATATTTGAGGTCTTTTTTGAAAAACGGGGATATCGTGGCCGTGACGGGAGGTACCACCATGGCCCAGGTGCCCAAAGGCATGCCGCGCCTTGAAGGATACGAAGATGTGGTGGTAGTGGCTGCTAGGGGCGGCCTGGGAGAAAAGGTGGAAATTCAGGCCAACACCATCGCGGCGGAACTGGCCGAGCGGCTGGGGGCGAAGTACAGGCTGCTCTATGTTCCGGACAACCTGGGCCCAGAGGCGATGGAGTCAGTAACCAGCGAACCGCATATAAAGGAAGTGCTCTCTCTCATAAAACGGGCCGACGTCGTAATTCACGGGATAGGCGGAGCCGAAGAAATGGCCCGCCGGCGGGGCCTTGACGAAAGCACCATAGAGGAGATTTTGAGGAAGGGCGCTGTAGCCGAGGCTTTCGGATACTACTTCGACGGCGAAGGGAATGTGGTATTCACCACCTCCAGTGCGGGGCTCAGCGTCAACGAACTTAAAAAGATCCGAAGGGTTATATCCGTGGCCGGCGGTGCCAAAAAGGCACCGGCCATAAGGGCCTTTTTGAAATACCATCGTCCCACGGCTCTCATTATCGACGAGGGAGCTGCCAGAAAACTCTTGGAACTGGAAGGAGGAAGCGAGAATGAACAAAAAAACCGTTGAGGATTTTGACGTCAAGGGCAAGAAAGTGCTCGTAAGGGTGGACTTCAACGTTCCGATGGACGAAAACGGCCATATAACCGACGATACCCGAATAAGGGCCGCCCTGCCCACCATCGAGTATCTGGTCAACAATGGAGCAAAGGTGATACTGGCGTCCCACCTGGGAAGGCCGAAAGGGAAGAAAAACCCCAAGTACAGCCTGGCTCCAGTGGCAAAGAGGCTTTCGGAACTCTTGGGGAAAAGCGTCGTGATGGCAGGTGACTGCATAGGGGAAGAAGCGGAAAAGGCGGTAGCTTCTATGAACCCCGGCGACGTGGTGCTCCTCGAAAACGTCCGCTTCTATGCGGAAGAAGAAGCTAACGACAGGGGTTTTGCCGAAAAACTGGCGAAGCTCGCCGATATCTATATAAACGATGCCTTCGGCACGGCCCACAGGGCCCATGCTTCCACGGCAGGGGTGGCCGAATTTTTGCCCGCCGGAGCCGGTTTCTTGATGAAGAAAGAAATTGAGGTCATGGGGAAGGCCTTAGAGGACCCCGAAAGGCCTTTTGTAGCCATTTTGGGCGGTGCGAAGGTCAGCGACAAGATAGGGGTTATAAAAAATCTTTTAAACAAAGTGGACTGCCTCTTGATAGGGGGAGGAATGGCCTTTACTTTCCTGAAAGCGATGGGATATAATATCGGCAGGTCCCTCCTCGAGGAGGACAAGGTGGAACTGGCAAAGAGCCTTCTTAAGGAAGCCGAAGAAAAAGGGGTAAAGGTTCTGCTGCCGGACGACGTGGTGGTAGCCCCTGAAGTGAAGGAGGGTGTATCATACAGGACCGTTCCTGTAAGCCAGATACCCGATGACATGATGGGCGTGGATATCGGCGAGGTCACCCGCGACAAATTCGCAAAAGTCATCAAAGAGGCCAGGACAGTGGTGTGGAACGGCCCGATGGGGGTCTTCGAAATCAGGGATTTTGCGCAGGGCACTCTGGCTGTCGCAAAGGCTATGGCCGAATCCGGTGCCGTGACCATCGTAGGCGGCGGCGATTCGGCGGCGGCGGTGGAGCAATTGGGCTACGCCAAGGCTATGAGCCACATATCGACGGGCGGCGGAGCTTCCCTGGAATTCCTGGAAGGAAAGGTACTGCCGGGAGTTGCGGTTCTGAACGATAAGTGATAGGGGTGAAGGGAATGTCTAGGACGCCGCTATTAGCCGGCAACTGGAAAATGCACAAGAACGTCAAGGAGACGCTGGGGTTTCTGGACGAATTTATTCCCCTCGCAAAAGGCATCTCGGCGGAAGTGGCCGTATTTCCTCCTTTTACCAGCCTCTGGGCGGCAGCGGAGAAAATAAAAGGCAGCGGCATAAAATTGGGAGCCCAGAACATGCACTGGGAGGATAGCGGCGCTTTCACCGGCGAAATTTCTCCAGCCATGCTTAAAGAAATTCCTTGCGACTACGTGATAATCGGCCATTCGGAGCGGAGGCAGTATTTTGCCGAGACCGATGAAACCGTGAACAGGAAGGTAAAGTCGGCCTTAGAGCACGGCATCGTGCCGGTCGTATGCGTGGGAGAAAGCCTGGAGCAGAGGGAGAAAGGTGAGACCCTCCCGGTCGTCTTAAGTCAGGTGGAAAAATCGCTTTCTGAAATTAAAATTGAGAACGGAAGCCAGATAGTTTTTGCCTACGAGCCCATCTGGGCCATAGGGACGGGGAAGGTAGCCCTGCCTTACGATGCCCAGGAAGTCATAGGAGCCATAAGGAGAAAGCTCGCCGAACTTTACGGCGATGTGGCCGGTGAAATCCGCATCCTTTACGGCGGAAGCGTAAAACCGGACAACATCAAGGACCTGATGGCTCAGCCCGACATAGATGGGGCTCTGGTAGGCGGCGCGAGCCTGGATGCGAGGGCTTTTTACCAGATAGCGACGTACGATAGATAGAAAGTAGGAGTTGACCAGAGTGGCAAAGAGACCTCTTGTTCTCATGATATTGGATGGTTGGGGTATTGACGAAAGAGCAGAGGGAAATGCTATTTTAAACGCCCGCACTCCGAACTTTGACCGTTTCATGAGGCAGTACCCGAATACCATGCTGGGAGCCAGCGGGCTGGATGTAGGACTGCCAGAAGGGCAGATGGGGAACTCGGAAGTGGGGCATTTGAATCTCGGTGCCGGGCGCATAGTGTATCAGGAGTTTACCCGGATAAGCCAGGATATAAAGACCGGTAAATTCTTCGAAAACGAAAAACTGTTAGAAGCCGTAAGGCGGGCCCGGGATGCCGGCAAAGCCCTGCACCTTATGGGGCTCCTGTCCGACGGGGGAGTCCACAGCCACATAGAACATTTAATCGCCCTACTGGAACTCTGCCGCCGGGAAGGCATGGAAAGGGTATACGTCCACGCTTTTCTCGACGGCAGGGACGTGCCTCCGGCCAATGCGGCTATCTACATCGAAAGGCTGGAGGGCGAGTTGGCGAGGCTCGGCTTTGGGAAAATCGCCACCATAGCCGGCAGGTACTATGCCATGGACAGGGATCGCCGCTGGGAAAGGACCAAGAAGGCGTACGACGCCATAGTGCTGGGAGAGGGCCTCACGGCCAAAAGCGCCATGGAGGCCCTGGAGGAAGCCTACAAGAGGGGCGAGACCGACGAATTTGTGGTGCCCACCGTGGTCCTCGATGCAAGCGGCAAGCCCGTGACCACGGTGGAAGAAGGCGATTCCATAATATTTTTCAACTTCAGGCCTGACCGGGCCCGGCAGCTCACCTATGCTTTCTGCCAGGAGGACTTCCAGGGTTTTGAGAGGAAAAAGGGATTTTTCCCCGTACACTACGTGTGCATGACCCAGTACGACGCAAAGCTTGAGAACGTCCATATAGCCTACGAACCTCTCTCGATGAAGAACATTTTTGCCGAAGTCGTATCCGGATTGGGTTTAAAACAGCTCCGCATAGCGGAGACCGAGAAGTACGCCCACGTTACCTTCTTTTTCAACGGCGGCGTGGAAAAGCCGTACCCGGGAGAGGATCGGATACTGATACCTTCTCCGAAGGTCGCAACTTACGACTTAAAGCCGGAAATGAGCGCTTACGAAGTCACGGACACGGTCTTGAAGAAATTAGAGGAAGACCTGTACGACGTGATCATAATGAACTACGCCAATCCCGACATGGTGGGCCACACCGGTGTCTATGAGGCGGCGGTGAAGGCCATAGAAGCCGTGGACGAGTGCATGGGACGGGTCGTGGACGCTGTCATCAAGAAGAACGGCACGGTCCTGGTCACGGCGGACCACGGCAACGCCGAAAAAATGATCGATTACGAGACGGGCGAACCCCATACGGCCCACACCACCAATCCGGTGCCTTTCATCCTGATAAGCGACAGGAAGTACAAACTTCGCCCGGGGAAGCTGGCCGATGTGGCGCCCACGATGCTTAAACTTTTGGGGATAGAAAAGCCTGAAGAAATGACTGGACAACCTCTGATAGAAGAAATATAGCTAAAAATTAAAGGAAGGGTGATACGATGTCCTTAATTGCCGATGTCATTGCGAGGGAAATTTTGGACTCCCGCGGAAATCCCACCGTGGAAGTAGAGGTTGTGCTGGAGGATGGCACCTTGGGAAGGGCTGCCGTGCCTTCCGGGGCTTCCACGGGGCAGTTTGAGGCAGTAGAACTCAGGGACAACGATAAGAAGCGGTACAACGGCAAGGGCGTTTTAAAAGCCGTCGAAAACGTGAACGAGATCATAAGGCCCGAACTGGAAGGCATGGACCCCTTCGACCAGGTGGGGATAGATAAACTTTTGATCGAACTGGACGGAACCAAAAACAAGGGCCGGCTGGGAGCTAACGCCATACTGGGAGTCTCCCTGGCGGTGGCCAAGGCTGCCGCCAATTACCTGGGAATGCCCCTTTACAGGTATATAGGAGGCTGCAACGCCAAGGTCCTCCCCATACCCATGATGAACATATTAAACGGCGGAAAACACGCCGACAACAACGTGGACATCCAGGAATTCATGATAATGCCGGTAGGGGCCCAGAACTTTGCCCATGCCCTGAGAATGGGCGCCGAGACCTTCCACAGCCTGAAGAAAGTGTTGAACGAGAAAGGGCTCAATACGGCTGTCGGCGATGAGGGCGGCTTTGCCCCGAACCTGGAATCCAACGAAGACGCTATAAAATATATTTTGGAAGCTATCGAAAAAGCAGGTTACGTGCCGGGGAAGGATATATTCATAGCCATCGACGCGGCGGCCTCGGAGTTTTACGAGGGCGGCAAGTACCGCCTGAAGGGCGAAGGCCTGGAACTCGACTCGGCGGGGATGGCCGAATACTACGCAAAACTTGTCGAAAAATATCCGATTATATCGATCGAGGACGGCATGGCCGAGGAAGACTGGGACGGCTGGAAGCTCCTTACCGACGCCCTGGGCAAAAAAGTGCAGCTTGTAGGCGACGACCTTTTCGTGACCAACACAGAACGCCTGTCGAAAGGAATAGAACTGGGCGTTGCCAACTCCATTTTGATCAAACTCAACCAGATAGGGACTTTAACCGAAACCCTTGATGCCATAAAAATGGCGGAAAGGGCCAAGTACACGGCCATAGTTTCCCACCGCTCCGGCGAGACCGAGGATACCACCATAGCCGATCTGGTGGTGGCGGTCAACGCTGGCATGATAAAGACCGGAGCTCCCTCCCGCACCGACAGGGTTGCCAAATACAACCAACTCCTTCGCATAGAGGAAGAACTGGGAGATACCGCCCAGTATCCGGGAATAGCCGCCTTTTACAATATAGAAAGAAAATAAATATTATAAGCTCCCCTTCGAGGGGAGCTTTTTGTTGCATAAACGGCTGATTATGAGGTAGAATAATTCTGGAGGAGGTCGAAAAAAATGGAAATAAACCTGGAAAAGATTGACTTGCTCAGGGAAAGGACAGGGTGCAGTTACAAAAAGGCGAAAGAAGCTCTGGAAGCTGCAGGCGGCGACGTGGTGAATGCTCTCATAATTTTGGAAGAAGAAAAAGAAAAGGATATTTTAAATTTGGGCAACCTCAGCGCCAAGGGGAATCAGCTCCTGGAAAAAATTAAGGAACTCATAAGGATGGGCAATGTGACCCGCCTGAGGATTAAACACGGCGAGATGGTGCTGCTCGAGATTCCGGTGACCGTCGGAGCGGTCGGCGCCATACTGGCCCCTTATCTCGCTGCCATAGGCGTGATCGCAGCGCTGGTAACCCGGTGCACCATTCAGATAGAAAAAGAAAACGGGGAAAAAGAGGAGATCATTTTCGAGGACAAATCTGAAACTGACAAATGAAGGAACAACCTGTTGTTCCAGGCCCTTTCGCAAAACGAAGGGTTTTCTTTGTTTTGCCCAAAACCCGTAATATTGAGTTTTTATGTACATTGTGATAAAATAACATTCGTTAATTTATTAAAGGGGGTGCTAAAGTGCAGGCTTTACGAATAGTTTTTGCGGTAATTTACGTTCTCGTCTGCATAGGACTCATAGCTGCTGTCCTTTTGCAATCGGGTAAGAGCGCCGGTCTTTCTGGTACCATTGCTGGCGGAGCGGAGGTATTTTTTGGAAAGAAAAAGGGTATTGACGATAAATTGGCAAAGGTCACGGAAATTTTGGCAGTAGCTTTTCTCGGGTTATCGATATTAATGATGGTAGTTTTAAAATAACAAATTTTTTGGAGGGAGACCGATGGAAAATTTAATAGTACTTGCGCCTGTCTCCGGATTGCTCGCGCTGCTTTTTGCTTACATGCTCACCATGAGGATCGTAAAGAGCCCTGCGGGAAACGACAGGATGCGCGAGATATCCGACGCAATCCATGAAGGCGCAATGGCCTTTCTATTTAGAGAATACAGGACTCTGGTGATTTTTGTAATCGCCATGTTCCTCATTATAGGATTTTTGATCAATTGGCCGACTGCCATAAGCTACATAACGGGTTCGGTCGCATCGGTTCTGGCTGGATTTATAGGCATGAACGTGGCCACCAGGGCCAACGTGAGGACCGCCAATGCAGCCCGGAGTGGAATGAATAGAGCCCTTTCCATAGCCTTTTCAGGTGGGGCGGTAATGGGCATGTCGGTGGTCGGACTCGGACTCCTGGGACTCGGGATACTCTACTTCGTTTTCGGGGACCCGTCGGACGTGAAGAGCTTCGATGTGATAAACGGCTTTGCTCTGGGAGCCAGCTCCATAGCCCTGTTCGCCAGGGTCGGCGGTGGAATTTACACCAAAGCCGCTGACGTCGGGGCGGACCTGGTAGGGAAGGTGGAGGCCGGTATCCCCGAGGACGACCCGAGAAATCCGGCAGTAATAGCGGACAACGTCGGCGACAACGTGGGAGATGTCGCCGGTATGGGAGCGGACTTATTCGAATCGTACGTAGGTTCGATAGTGTCGGGCATGGCCATTGGCGCAGTAGCCGTAAGCTCCGTTACGGGACAGCCGTACGGCATAAAGGGAGTAATTTTCCCGATGCTGATAGCTGCTGCGGGTATCATAAGCTCCATAATAGGCACCATGTTCGTGAGGACCGGGGAGGGGGCTGACCCCCAGACAGCTCTGAGGAACGGCACTTTCGCCAGCAGCATCCTCGTGATCATAGCCACTTTATTGCTCAGCATGTACTTCCTCAATGAAATGAATGTATTTTACGCAGTCACTTCCGGCATACTGGTTGGAGTCATTATCGGTTCCCTCACCGAGTACTACACTTC
>QGUT01000053.1 GCA_003242255.1 Bacillota bacterium | reverse complement strand
GGCCATCGACGTCGTTGGTTTAGATGAAGAAGGAAAGCATCTGGTTGGAGACGGAAGATCCTTTTGGGCCATGCCCGCCGAAAAAGTGGTGGGGACCCTGCTTGAGAAGATGAAGGAGCGGGACTTTCTCGGAGATGAGCCGATGGTGATTATCACCATATCCGATCGGAAGGATGAAGAAAAGTGGGAGCTGGGCGAAAAACTGCAATTGGCCGCAAAGAAAGAAGAAGCCGGTTTTTCCATCCAGCAGCAGAGCGATGATGAAATTCACCTCCACGTTCAATACGCCTCCATTAAACTGCACGACGAAGCGAGGAAACTCGGTATCTCCCAGGGGAAACTGGTCCTCTACGAGAAATTGAAAGAAAGGGGCTCAAAGTTAGAGATTCAAAATGTAAAGGATATGAACATCAGAGACCTGATAAAAAAGCTTGAGCAGTGAAGGCAGATGTTTCCATAAGACCCAAAAGTACTAAAAGCCTTGCAGATCAAGGCAGCCCGGAAACATTGTGATATGGTTCACATAAACTACAGCAATTGTGCTTAAATGAAAGATAGTACGAGAAATTAGTCGAAAATTTAACAATCCCCTGTTTGAATTTTTCTTGTTTATATTGTATAATTACCTCTATGAAAGATACAAAAATAGTCCAATATGCTATACTTTTAACTCAAATTGGGTTAAATATAGCCCTACCTATTTTCTGTGGTGTTTATTTAGGAAGCTATCTGGACAGCAGGCTTTCGTCGGGCAGCCTTTTTTTAATTCTGGGAGTGTTTTTAGGAGTTTTTTCTGGGGCATTGAGCGCCTATAAACTTGTGTCCTTAGAATTCAAAAAAAAGAAATAATTAAATCGCAGGAGGTGATTTCAGCTTGAAAGAAATACTGGATGATATAAGGGCAGCCGAGAGCGAGGCTAAGGCTATGGTGGAAGAAGCCGAGAAAGAAGCCAGGTCCATTGTGGCCAAGGCCAACCGCGAAGCGGAAGAAATAATTTTCGGTGCTCGCAAAAAAAGCGAGGAAATTCTCAAGGACATTGTGGAAAATGCAAAGAAAGAAGCCGAAGCGGAAGCCCTGTCTCTAAAAGAGGAGTACGAAAATAAGATAAAAAAATTGGTTGAGTGCTCAAAAGAGCGCATTCCCGGAGTAGCCGACTTTATCGTAAAGAAGGTAGTGACTTTGTATGGCAATAGTTAAGATGAAAAAGATGTACCTCCTGGGTCTGAAAAAGGATTTAAACCGTTTCCTCGACGCCCTGCAGAGGCTGGAGGCCGTTGAAATAGCGGACATCGAAGAAGAAGAGGGTGGCAGTTCAAAAATAGCTGCCGAATTTTCGGATCTGGAGGCCAAGCTTTCGAGGTTGAAATTTGCCATAGAATTTTTGAAGCCTTACACCAAGGAGCAAAATCCCCTCCTGTACGGGAGGCCCAAAGTCAGCTTGGAAAAACTGCGGGAACTTTCGAGCCGGGAGGGAGAAATTTTCGAAGTAGTTGATGCAGTCTACGGCTTGGAGCAGAGGCTGTCGAGGTTAAAAACCGAAGAAGGAAGGATAGGCAATCAGATAGAGTTGATAAAACCCTGGGAAGCCCTTGATATACCTGTAGAAGACCTTGGCACCACGGGCAGGGTTGATCTAAAGGCCATCTACGTGCCTAAGAAAAATTTTAAAGGGCTCATGGACAGGGCGAAGGAAACCGAATTGCCGCTGGAAGTAATTCCCGTCGGCGAAGGCCGAGAGGATAATCTGGCTCTGATAGTATACCATAGTTCGGTTCGGGCTGAAGTGCAGGAAATTTGCAAAGAATTTTCTGTAAACACCGAAGAATTCAGTGGATTCACCGGAACGCCGGCGGAAATCATACGCAGTTTAAAGGAAAGGTTAGAAGCGATAGAAGTTGAAAGGAAAAATATAAAAGAAGAAATTGGGAAGCTAGCGGACAAAATCCTGGACCTAAAGGCCGTTTACGATTACTGGCTCTTGGAAAAGGAAAAGAAAGAAAATCTGCAGAAGATGGCCGACACCGAAAAGATATTTGCGATGAAGGCTTTTGTGCCGGAAAATTCGATGGAGGCTATAAAAAAGGCGGTAAATTCGGTTACCGATGTAGTCTATATCGATTTCGTAGATCCCACTGAAGATGATGACATACCGGTGCTTTTATCAAATTCGAGGCTGGTACAGCCTTTCGAGATAGTGACCGAGCTTTACAGCCTTCCGAGTCCTAGGGAAATTGATCCCAACACGGTCATGGCCTTCTTTTATTTCGTATTTTTCGGGATGATGGTCAGCGACGCAGCCTACGGGTTGGTGCTGTCGCTGCTTACAGGTCTGGCTTTGTGGAAACTCAAACTCCAGGGCTCGGGCAAAAAACTGGTCGAATTGCTGTTCCTCGGAGGAATATCCACTTTCGTCTGGGGAATGGTCTTCGGCAGCTGGTTTGGTGACCTTATAACGATAAAACCCCTCTGGATAAATCCTCTGGACGATCCCATGGCGGTGCTTTATTTGAGCTTTGCGATGGGCCTCGTGCACATATACGCGGGAATAATTTTGAAAGCCTATAAGGATGTGAGAAGCGGCAATGTGGCAGGGGCTTTGATGGACGAAGGGCTGTGGTTGGTATTTCTGACCGGGCTCATAATGCTGGCCTTTCCGGCGACTATGGGAATTGCAAAATACGTAGCTTTAGCCGGAGCTGTAGGTCTTGTGCTGACCCAGGGCAGATCGCAAAAGAGCATAATTAAAAAATTTACATCAGGCTTGCTCAGCCTTTACAACGTGACGAGTTATCTCAGCGACGTGCTGTCGTATTCGAGGCTCCTGGCCTTAGGTTTGGCCACAGGCGTAATAGCCACTGTAATAAATACAATGGCCCGAATGCTTGGGGTAAATATCGTCGGATATATTGCCATGGTAATTATCCTCGTCGTGGGACATGTATTTAACATTGCGGTCAACGCCCTTGGTGCTTACGTCCACGACAGCCGTCTGCAGTACATCGAGTTTTTCGGGAAGTTCTACGACGGCGGTGGAAGGGCCTTCGATCCTTTGAGGATGAAGACCGAGTATCTTGATTTAGAGGATTCTTGAAAAAATAAATTTACCTTTATATTTTTCATAAAAATTAAAACAGTATTAAAGGAGGAATTTTAAATGGAAATCACGCTGGGACAAGTTTTTGCACTTCTTGGAGCTGCTTTGGCGGTTTTTCTGCCGGGAATAGGTTCCGCTAGGGGAGTAGGAATGGTAGGTGAAGCTGCAGCCGGAGTTGTGGCCGAAGATCCAAGCAAATTCAGCCAGACCCTGATACTCCAGGCTCTGCCGGGAACCCAGGGCATTTACGGCTTGCTCACTGGTTTCGTAGTCATGCAGAGGATAGGCCTTTTGGGCGGCAACTTGCTACCCCTCACTACCCATCAGGGGTTGATGGTTTTTGCAGCCTGCCTTCCCATTTCCATAGTGGGATTGCTTTCAGCCATATCCCAGGCGAGGGCTGCAGCAGCCGGCGTAGGAATAGTGGCCAAGAGACCCGAAGAAGTGGCTAAGGGTATTACCTATGCTGCTATGGTTGAAACTTACGCGGTATTGGCTTTGCTGGCTTCAATATTGATGCTGTTTGGCATAAGGCTGGCTTAAGGAGTGCTTAATAATGCAGGGCATTGCGAAAATAAAAGAAAAGATTATTGAAGAGGCCACTGAGGAAAAAAACCGGATAATCGAAGGGGCTCAGAAAGAAGCGTCAGAGATCATGAAGAAGGCCAAAGAGAGAGCGCAGCAGATTGAAACCGAGGCAAAGGCGAAAGCTCAAAAGCTGGCTGCTGAAGAAAAGCGAAAGATTCTATCAATGGCTGAACTGGAGGAAAGGAAGCGCTTTTTGGAAGCAAAGCAGGCCTTGATAGATGAAGCCTTTTCCATGGCCGAGAAGAAGCTCTGCGGGCTGGATGAGAAAAGCTATCTGGAACTCATTCGGAAGATGCTCCTTTTGAGTTCGGTCGACGGCAACGAAGAAGTCATAATCGCGGAAAATGATAGGGCAAGGATAACTCCTGATTTCCTCTCGACGGTCAACCAGGCTTTGAAACAGCAGGGCAAAGCGGGAAATTTACGCCTTTCTTCAGAAAAAAGGCCTATAAAAGGTGGGTTCATCCTGAAGTCGGAAACTGTCGAGATAAACTGCGCTTTCGACTACCTGCTCAAGGCCCAGCGGCAAGAATTGGAAACCGAAGTGGCTCGACTACTTTTTGAGGAGTGATGCCGGTGCCGAGGGATGAGGAATTCCTCTTTACGTCGGGCAGGGTGAAAGCCCTTGAAAACAGGCTGTTGGGCAGGAGCATCATAGAAAGGATACTGGAAGCAGAGGATACGGAAGCGGTGCTCAGGGTCCTTTCCGAGACCGATTACGCGCCGGAATTTGAAGAAGCAGGATCGATCTACGATTTCGAAAAAGCCCTCGAAAACAGCATGAAGAGAACTTTCGATTTGATCAGGGAATCGCTGAATGATCGCAGGATAGTGCGGTTCTTCACCTTGAAATACGACTATCAAAACCTTAAGGTAATAGCAAAGAGCCGGATTCTAGGCTCTGAGGCGTCCGGGAGCCTTTCGAGGTTGGGAGAAGTTCCCCTGGATGAGCTCGTAAAATTGGGCAAGGACGAAGCAGATGCTGCCGTTCCGGAGGCCATGAAGACTGCCTTCGAAGCGGCCATGAGGATATACGAGGAAACCCGGGACCCCCAGCAGGTAGACCTCCTGTTGGACCGGGCGTTGTATGAAGAACTGGTGGAGCTCACGAAAGGAATCGGCCACCAGTTTTTAAAGGATTACCTGGCTGCATCGGTGGATTTGACCAATATAAAGGCGATGGTAAGGTTAAAATACATGGAAGCCGATTTCAGGACCTTGGGGAAAGCCCTGCTGCCCGGGGGGACCCTGGGGCAGGACTTCTTCGAAAAATACTACCAGGAACCGCTGCAGTCCTTGGTGGAAGCCCTTTCTTCCTCCAGGTACGCCGTTGTCGTGAAAGAAGGGCTGGAAAAGTGGATAGCCACTGGAAATCCGGCTTCCTACGAGAAGCTGTCGGACGATTACCTGCTGGGCATACTGAAGAAAGGGCTTTACAAGCCCTTCGGGCTGGAGACGGTAGTGGGATATATCGGGGCCAGGGAAAACGAAATCAAAATCCTCCGGGTGTTGTTGGTGGGGAAGATAAACGGCATCTCGGAAGACTTGATTCGAGAAAGGTTGAGGGATGTATATGTATAAGATTGGAGTAATTGCAGACCACGATACGGCTCTCTCTTTTAAATCTACGGGTATTGAAACTTTCCCCGCCGTCAATGAGTCGGAGGCTGGCGAAAAGCTTTTGAAGCTTGCCCGCGAGAATTACGCCGTGATTTTGATTACGGAACACCTGGCGGAAAAGATAATGGACAAAATCGACCTCTTTAGAAATCAAACCTTGCCCATAATCACCCTGATTCCCAGCAACCGGGGTACTCTGGGAATCGGCATAACCGACGTGAAAAAATCTGTAGAGAAAGCTATTGGAGTGGATATCATTTTTGAAAGAGAGGGAAGGAAATGAACCAGGGAATAATAACGAAGGTTTCCGGCCCCCTCGTGGTAGCAACGGGTCTTCCCGAAGCTAAGATGTTCGACGTGGTAAAAGTAGGGACTCAGGGACTCGTCGGTGAAGTCATAGAGATCCGCGGCGACAAACTTTCGATTCAGGTCTACGAAGAAACTTCGGGATTGGGACCCGGAGACCCGGTTGTTTCGACGGGCGAACCCCTCAGCGTCGAACTGGGGCCGGGACTTTTGGAGAGCATTTTCGATGGAATCCAAAGGCCTCTTGATGTAATAGAGAAGAAAGTCGGAAGCTTTATAACCAGAGGCGTGGAAGCGCCGGCTTTGAATAGAGAGAAAAAGTGGAAGTTCGTCCCCAGGGTAAAGCCCGGTGACAGGGTTGTCGAGGGGGACGTAATCGGCACGGTCCAGGAGACGGTCATAGTGGAGCACCGGATAATGGTGCCTCCAGGACTTTCGGGAGTGATAGAAGACATCCGGGAAGGTGAATTTACGGTAACCGAGCCGGTAGCTGTCCTGAAGACCGAGTCCGGGCAAAAGGTAGAACTCACCATGATGCAGAAGTGGCCGGTTAGAAAAACCAGGCCGTATAAGGAGAAGCTGCCGCCCGACAGGCCGATGGCCACAGGGCAGAGGGTCATCGACACTCTGTTCCCGGTGGCAAAGGGCGGGACGGCCTGTATTCCAGGCCCCTTCGGCAGCGGAAAGACCGTGGTGCAGCACCAGCTGGCCAAGTGGGCCGATGCGGAAATAGTCGTATACATCGGCTGCGGCGAGCGCGGCAACGAGATGACCGACGTGCTCCTCGAGTTCCCGGAACTGAAAGACCCGAAGAGCGGCGAGCCGCTCATGAAGCGGACGGTGCTGATCGCCAACACCTCCAATATGCCGGTGGCGGCTCGAGAAGCTTCCATATACACCGGCATTACCATAGCCGAGTACTTCCGGGACATGGGGTACAGCGTGGCCCTGATGGCCGACTCCACCTCCCGGTGGGCGGAAGCCCTCCGCGAGATGTCGGGCCGACTTGAAGAAATGCCCGGCGAGGAAGGTTATCCGGCGTACCTCGCCAGGAGACTCGCCGAATTCTACGAGAGGGCAGGAAGGGTCATCTGCCTCGGCAGCGACAACCGCGAAGGAGCCCTGACGGTGGTAGGAGCCGTATCGCCCCCCGGCGGTGACCTCTCGGAACCCGTCACTCAGTCGACCCTGCGCGTGGTAAAAGTGTTCTGGGCTCTAGATTCGCAGCTCGCCTATGCGCGCCACTTCCCCGCTATCAACTGGCTGACGAGCTACTCGCTGTACTCGGACGTGGTAGAGGATTATATGAATAAAAACATAAGCAGCGACTGGGGCGAACTCAGGGCCGAGGCCATGAGGCTCTTGCAGGAAGAGGATAGCCTCCAGGAAATAGTAAGGCTCGTCGGTATCGATGCCCTTTCCACCAGCGACCGCCTGGTGCTGGAAGTGGCAAGGTCTATCCGTGAAGACTTCCTGCACCAGAACGCTTTCCACGAAGTGGATACCTACACTTCCTTGAACAAGCAGTACAGGATGCTGAAACTCATACTGATGTTCTACCACGAAGCGCAGAAGGCATTGGAGAAAGGGGCCTTGTTCTCGTATATTGAGAAGCATCCGGTGCGCGAGAGGATCGCCCGTGCCAAGTATATAGAGGAATCCAACATGCACCTTTTCGATGAAATCGAAGAAGAAATAAAGAGAGCCATGCAGGACCTCGCCGAAGGAGGTGCAGCCCATGCTTAAGGAATACAAAACAGCGAGGGAAATCGTCGGACCGCTGATGCTGGTGGAAAACGTGGAGGGCGTCAAGTACGACGAACTGGTGGAGATCGAAACCGGGACCGGAGAAATTCGCCGGGGACAGGTGCTCGAGGTCGACGGCGACAAGGCGCTGGTTCAGCTCTTCGAAGGTTCTACGGGACTCAATATTCACGACTGCAAAATAAGGTTTATGGGGAAAAGCATAGAACTCGGCGTTTCCATAGACATGCTGGGCAGGGTTTTCGACGGGTTCGGCCGCCCCAGGGACAACGGGCCGGCGATCATACCGGAAAAGCGGCTTGACATAAACGGAAGCCCCATCAACCCGACGGCCCGCGACTATCCTTCCGAGTTCATCCAGACCGGAATATCGGCCATCGACGGGCTGAACACCCTGGTAAGGGGCCAGAAGCTCCCGATCTTCTCCGGATCGGGTCTTCCCCACGCCCAGCTGGCAGCCCAGATCGCAAGGCAGGCTAAAGTTCTAGGAACCGACAGCAAGTTTGCCGTAGTGTTCGCAGCGATGGGAATAACCTTCGAAGAGGCCGACTACTTCATTTCGGACTTCAGGCGCACGGGAGCTATAGACAGGACGGTGCTTTTTATCAACCTCGCCAACGACCCGGCCATCGAGCGTATAGCGACGCCGAGGATGGCCTTAACCTGTGCGGAATTCCTGGCCTTCGAAAAAGACATGCACGTGCTGGTCATCCTCACGGACATGACCAACTACTGCGAAGCGCTGCGGGAAGTGTCGGCGGCCCGTAAGGAAGTCCCGGGCCGCAGGGGCTACCCCGGTTATCTTTACACCAACCTCTCTACCATATACGAGAGGGCGGGCCGAATAAGGGGCAAGAAGGGTTCCATCACCATGATCCCCATACTCACCATGCCCGAGGACGACAAGACCCACCCCATACCGGACCTTACCGGTTACATCACCGAAGGCCAGATAATTTTAAGCAGAGAACTCCACCGGAAGGGCATCTATCCCCCCATAGACGTGCTGCCGTCCCTGTCCCGACTCAAGGACAAGGGTATCGGCCGCGGCAAGACCCGGGAAGACCACGCGGACACCATGAACCAGTTGTTCGCTTCGTACGCCCGCGGCAAGCAGGCGAAGGAACTGGCGGTAATCTTGGGTGAAGCGGCTCTCTCGGACACGGATAGGCTCTACGCCAAATTCGCCGACGAGTTCGAGAGAAGGTACGTGGCCCAGGGCGAAAACGAGGACAGGAGCATCGAGGAGACCTTAAATATAGGCTGGGAACTCTTGACCATACTTCCGAGGGCGGAGCTCAAGAGGATCAGGGACGAATACATCGAGAAGTACCTTCCCAAAAAAGGAGAAGGATAATCATGCAAATAAGGGCTAATCCCAACCGGATGGAGCTTTCCCGGTTGAAAAGAAGGCTTGTGACGGCAAAGCGGGGCCATAAGCTCTTAAAAGACAAACAGGATGAGCTCATAAAAAAATTCATAGATATGGTAAAGCAGAACAAAGCCCTGCGTGAGGAAGTCGAGCGGGAATTGATCGTCGCTTTTAAAAACTTCACCCTGGCGAGGAGCCAGATGCCGGCCAGCCTGGTGGAGGAAAGCCTCATGATCCCATCGGCCAAAGTCAGCATAGATGTCAAAAAAGAGAACATCATGAGCGTCAACGTCCCCAAGCTGGAAATATCCCAGGAAGAAGGCAAAAACCTCTTCCCCTACGGCTTGGCGACGACTTCGGCAGAAATGGACTCTGCTATCCGCACCCTTTCGGCCATGCTGCCGAAGCTCCTGAAGCTGGCTGAGGTAGAGAAAGCCTGCCAGTTGATGGCCGATGAAATTGAAAAGACGAGGCGCAGGGTGAACGCCTTAGAGTACGTGCTGATACCCCAGCTCGAAGAGACGATAAAGTACATCACCATGAAGCTGGACGAGAACGAGCGCTCTAGCCGCACGCGGCTGATGAAGATAAAGGAAATGGTGATGTGATGAAATTGAGAAAGCAGGTTAGAATTTTAACAGTCTAACCTGCTTTTTCTATACTTTCTCGCATGTCCCACCGGAGATACGCAAGGCAGCTCGCTATGAGCTTGATGATGGACAAAAAAATTACGATGAAACTAAAACCTTAAAGGAGGTGTTACCATGTTATTCGATCTTTACC
>QGUT01000220.1 GCA_003242255.1 Bacillota bacterium | reverse complement strand
ATTCTTGTCCTTCCCTACGAGGAGCTTGTAGGTCCCGTTGGTCAGGGAAGTTATCTTTACCTTAAAGCCCCCGTCGTTGGCAAAAGCCGCGGCGAGAATGTCGGAGACCGCGCCGTCTATCTGGCCGCTCTGAAGCGCGCTATCCCTCTCCATGGCGCTTTTAAAATGTTCCAGACGCACATCTACTCCTTCCTCTTCGAAATACCCATTGGCCTCAGCTATGATCAGAGGTATGGAGTCCACGTCGGGAAGGACCCCTATTACCAATGGGCTGCTTGGTTCTTCCTGTCCTTCCTGGGCTGCACTCTCGGAAGGGGTAGATGACTGAGAAGTATTTGAACAACCGCTAAGTGAAAGCACAAGACAAATTAAAGTGAACACAACCACTAAACTTTTAATTTTTTTGAGGAACATGATTTAATCAACTCCATTCCATCTATTGAATAATTCATTTTTGATGTCCAAAGCATCTAATACTCTTCCTACTACGAAGTCCACCATGTCCTCTATAGTCTCTGGATGCTGATAAAAGGCGGGCATGGCCGCCACTATGCTGGCTCCCATCCGGCTGAGTTTCAGCATGTTTTCCAAGTGAATGGGACTTAGCGGAGTTTCTCTGGGTACGATGACGATCTTTCGCTTTTCCTTTATAAATACGTCGGCCGCCCTGTGAAGCAGATTGCAGGACATGCCGTTGGCTACAAAACCCAGGGTCGACATCGAACAGGGGATAATGGTCATTCCGTCGGCCGGAAAAGAGCCGCTGGCAATCGGCGCAAAGAGGTCATTTATGTCATACCTTTTGATCACTCCCCCCTGCTCTTCGTATTTTGCAAAGCGAGATGCCAATCCCTCCGAATCCAGTCCCAGCTCATATTTTAGAACTTTTTCCCCGTTTTGGGTGATAACCAGGTGTACTTCGTTTTTCCTTTTTAAAAGTTCTTCTACTAGCCTTACGCCGTATATGCTTCCGCTGGCTCCGGTTATTCCAACCACGTACCTCGGCATTGGATCACCTCATAGGATGAAAATATCCAGAAAGGAAAATATGAAAAAGGCCACGCTCACGATTTGGTTTATGTCGTAGGAAGCTATGGTCACGTTCTTTAGGTTTTGAGGGGAAACCAGCCTGTGCTCCAGGTAAAGGAAACAGGAGATTACGAAAAGGCCTACAAGGTAAAGATAGCCCATGTTCATCAAAAAATAAAGGTAAAACAAAAGGCCCATGGAGATCCCGTGGAAAGCTGCAGAAATCCTCAAGGCATTTTTCACGCCGAACCTGGCCGGAATTGAATGGATGCCATGAGTTACGTCGAACTCCACATCCTGGCACCCGTATATTATGTCGAAGCCCGCAACCCAAAACATCACCGCCGCCCCAATGAGTAAAGCCGGCCACTCTATTTTTCCTGTTACCGCTATCCAAGCCCCCACCGGCGCTCCTCCGCAGGCCAGTCCCAGGATCACGTGACACAGCCAGGTAAACCGCTTGGTGTAAGAATATATGACGAATAAAAATATGGCCACCGGCAGCAGCTTCACGCAGAGCGGATTCAGACTAAAAGCCGCTACTACCAATATGGCGAAGCAGAATAACACTATCAAAAGGGCCTCGTATTCTTTTACAATTCCCCGGGGTATGTGCCTGCCGGCAGTCCGGGGATTTTTTGCATCTATATCCTTGTCCACCAGGCGGTTGAGGGCGTTGGCGCCGTTTCTCGCCCCGAAAAGGGCCACTATAATCCAGAAGAAAACCCTTGCCGGCGGCCACCCTTTTGCCGCCCAGAACATAGCGACGAGCGAAAAGGGCAGGGAAAACAAGGTATGGGAAAACATCACCAGTTCGCCGTAAGTCCTCAAACGCCCCCAGAAAGCGCCTAGGGCCGAAGGCGGATGGCTCTTAGAACCCATATTCTTTCCACCTTCTGTCAACCAGCTCTTTTATCTTCGGGTCCATGACTATATCGTCGGGCCACTCCCGATCGTGCCCTTCTTCCTTCCATTTCTTGGTCGCGTCGATCCCCATCTTGCTGCCGTAGTGCCTCAATGGTGAAGCGTGGTCCAGCGCGTCCAGGGGCCCGTCCACTATCACCACATCCCTTTTCGGGTCCACGTTGTTGAACACTTTCCACGCCACAGTGGAAACGTCCTTCGGGTCCACGTTCTCGTCCACCACAACTATGATTTTTGTATACATCATCTGCCCTATGCCCCAGAGCCCGTGCATTACCTTTTTTGCATGGCCTGGGAACTGCTTTTTGATGGAAACTATGACGCAGTTGTGGAAAACGCCTTCTAAGGGGAAATTAATATCCACTATCTCGGGGAACAGCATCTTCAAGAAGGGCAGGAAAATCCTCTCCGTGGCCTTCCCTAAAAAGCAGTCCTCCATAGGAGGTTTCCCCACTACGGTGGCCGGGTATATGGGATTCTTTTTGCGGGTCATGCATGTAATGTGAAAGACCGGATAATAGTCCTTCAATGAAT
>QGUT01000219.1 GCA_003242255.1 Bacillota bacterium | reverse complement strand
CATCCTGCCGCAGGCGAGCGGCAAGATGGCCCCTAAAAATTTTAAGTTGTAAAGTTTACTACTAGGATCAACGTCCACCTTGCCGCTCACCTCTCTTTACAAAAAATTCCCTTCCTCCTCCGAAGGGCGTAAAAATTATGTCGAATCGCATCCGCACTTACATTATATGCTACCGATTTTTTATGTCAAGAGAAAACCAAAAGAGAGGTTGAGAACAACCTCTCTTTTTACTTTAACTGCTGGCCGGCCTGCTGCTGGTTTTGCTGGTTTTGCTGGTTTTGCTGGTTTTGCTGGGCATTGAGCTGCTGGTTGAGTTGCTGGAGTTGCCTGTTGAACTGTTCTAACAACTGATTCATCTGGTAAAAAACCTGGTTGGCGTGAATGCTCTGCTGAGCCTGGCTCAAAGCTTCTATCGCCTGCTGTATGGCCTGGCTCACCTGATTGTCGGCCTGCAATTGCTGGGTTTGGGCCTGCCTCTTCAACTGGTTGAGCAACTGCTGGAATTGGTCGGCCGCCTGAGGTGCAGCTAGCGACTGCCCCTGCTGAAATTGGACAGTCATATCGGTGGAAACTTCGGTATCTTTTTCTCTTTTTTGGAGGGCTCTTTCCAGTTCCTTCTTTTCAGACACAATTTTCCCCCCTATACTTTTTAATCTGTTTTTAATATGCCCGGGGATTCTTCATTTAAACAAAAAAAATATGGTGCTATTGCATTAAATTATCCAGCTGATCGCTGAACTGGCTTAAAGCCCGGTTTTTCATCAGGTTTTCCTGTGCCGCATTTAACGCGGCCAGCACCTGCTGGATGGTCTGCTGAATGGACATTACCGGATTCAAATTTGCATCGGGTTGCAAGCCAGAAGGCTGGTAAAGGCCGATCTTCAACTGGTTTTCTATGTTTTTCAAGTCGATGATGAGCTTCTGGGCAAGGGAATTGAAGCTCTCCACCCGGCTTTCAAAGGCGCCGGTAAATTGGTCCAGAGCGTTTTCCACTCCGGCTATTTTTTCCAGAATGTTTATCCTATGCTGCCCTACCTGCTCTTGCAGCAACTTCGTGTTGGACCCGGCCAGCCACTTGGAAAGCAGGCTCTGGTTTTGTTCGATGCCCATTTCTAAATCCTTAAGGCTGGTCTCTACGAAGCTTTTTACATGTTTTAAACTTTCCCTGATATCTTTTAAATTGGTCACATCGCTTGATAAACTGGATTTGAGCTGGTTGAAGAGCGACTCCACTTTCGTGCAGTTTTCCGATAAAGTCTCCACCACTCCCTGGATTGAATTCAAAAAAATTCACCTCCTGCCCTTTATCAGTAAATATTTTTACCACGCAGGAGGTGTTTTCTTCATCTATATTTTTCCAATTAATTTGTTATTTTTTTACTTTAAATTCGTCGTTTACCCGGTCCAGCAGGTATATCCCCGTATAATCACCGGGATCTGCGGATCTGTAAATCTTTCGGGCCTCCTCTACGCAGTTCGGGCAAGCCCCGAAAGGAATTACGATTCCAAGGATAAAATACCCGTAGTCGCACCTGGACTTGATCACGGTGTACCCGGAACATGCCTGACATACCTTTATGGTCTCTTCCTGGGTTTCCATTATCCCGATGGTATCGTAGTAAATCCTCTTTTCCCGGCGGACGAACTCCTTTCCCTCGAACATTTTCTTCGCCATATCTCTTCTTCGCCGCCAGCGCTGGTATATATCTTCGCAAAGGCGCTTTATGTAATCGGAAATCCAGGTGGGCTGGCGGAGCTTTTCCGGGTCGTAATCGGGCTCCTTCACCTTAGAATAATCGAGGCCGGCCAGAGCCAAAATTATGCCCAAATTAACGTAGGGCAGAGCTCCTTCTATGGAATATCCCCCCTCCAGAACCGCTATATCGGGGTTTACCAGTTCGGTGAGCCTGGCATAGCCCTGGGCCGTAAAGTTCATATTGGTGATGGGGTCCGTGTAGTGGTTGTCCTGGCCCGCCGAATTCACTATGAGTTCGGGCCTGTATTCCTCTAATATGGGCAGGACCAGGTTTTCGATGGTGTAGAGGAAACCTTCTTCGCCGGTCCCCGGGGGAAGGGGCACGTTTATAGTGTATCCGTAAGCCCCCGGCCCTCCCATTTCGTCGGGAAAACCGCTGCCGGGGTAGAGGGTTCTGCCGTCCTGGTGAAGAGAAATAAAAAGAGTATCTTTGTCATTCCAGTATATGTCCTGGGTGCCGTCGCCGTGGTGGCAGTCGGTGTCCACTATTGCCACCCTTTTCGGCCCGAAGTGCTGCCTTATGTGTTCGAGCATTATGGCTTCGTTGTTTATTATGCAAAAGCCCCGGTCTCCGTACACAACCCGGTGGGCGTGGTGCCCCGGCGGCCTTACCATCGCAAAGGCTTTGTCTACCTTGCCCTCCATCAAAGCCCTTGCGGCTGTGATAGCTCCCCCCGCCGAAATCTGGTGGGATTTGGTCACTACCGCATCCACATCGGGCACGCAAAAGTGGACTC
>QGUT01000218.1 GCA_003242255.1 Bacillota bacterium | reverse complement strand
AAATAAAGCAGGTGAGGGAGCCCATCGTTTCAAATGTCTACCGGGAAACGCCTTACGCTAAAGTTAAGCCGGGAATGGTGGCTGGATGCAAGCACATCGGTATGGGCCTTAAGAAAGGCGAGCCAATCATAGTCCTGGAGCATCCCCAGCAGATCAGGCCGGAACTGGAAAACGTCGAAACAGGAGATTATATCGAAATCGAAGGGACGCCCAACATAAAGCTGGCGATAAAACCGGAGATTCCCGGCGGAATAGGAACCATCGCCATTGCGGTCAATATGATCCCGAAAGTCTTGGAAGCAAAACCGGGCCTGGTCACCATGAAGGACCTGCCCGTGCCGTCAGCTATCATGGGAGATTTGAAGAGCCTTCTGAAGGAGGTTAAGTAAAATGCCTGATGCTTTGAAAGGAACCTGGGTGCAGATTCATAAGATAGTGTTAAAACCCGAGGAAAGGACGGCCCGGCTTCCGGACGATACGAAAAAAGTGCCGCTGGAATTCAGACTTAAGGGCTTTCTCGAGCACGATGCCAACTTGGGGGAAGAAGTGGAAATCGTGACTTTAATCGGGAGAAGGGTAAAAGGCAAGTTCATAAAAATCAATCCCGAATACGAACACGGCTTTGGGAGGCCCGTGCCCCAGCTTCTCACGATAGGGACGGAACTTAGAAAAATCCTGGGAGGCGAAGAGGATGAAGCGCGACATGAGCTATGATGCGGTCATGGAGCGAAAAAACGAGATAATGAAAAAAGCGGTGGGGATAGACTATCAGGTCTTTGAATCGGGCAGCATCGCCTTCGACTACGAGCGCATGATGCGGGAAGTGGGCTACACCATCGATGAAGTAAGAAAAATACAGAGAGAGACAGGGGTGGGCAATACCCCCCTGCTGGAACTTAAGAATTTGACGAGACTGGCGAGGAAATTGGCGCCGCCCGGCAAGGGAGCTAGGATTTTTGTAAAGGACGAAGCCTGCAATCCTTCGGGCAGCTTCAAGGACAGGCGGGCCTCGGTTTCGGTATACAGAGCCAAGAAGCTGGGATACAAAGGAGTGATAGCCGCTACCAGCGGGAACTACGGGGCGGCGGTGGCGTCCCAGGCGGCCATGAGGGGATTGAAGTGCATCGTCGTCCAGGAAGTGTTTGACAGCCGGGGCATAGGCCAGCCCGAAATCCTGGAGAAAGGCAGGAAGTGCGAAGCTTTCGGCGCCGAAGTGGTACAGCTTTCGGTGGGGCCGGAACTCTTCTACACTTTTTTGTGCCTGCTGGAAGAGACCGGATACTTCAACGCCTCGCTTTACACTCCCTTCGCCATAGCCGGAATAGAAACTCTCGGATACGAGCTGGCCGAACAGGTAAGGGCCGTGGCGGGAAAAGACCCGGACGCCGTAGTCGTAACCCATGCTGGAGGCGGGAACGTCACCGGCACCGCGAGAGGCCTTTTGAAAGCGGGCTGCAAAAACACGAAGGTAATCGGCGCCAGCGTAGATCTTTCGGGGCTTCACATGGCCAGTGACAGGGACTTTAACAGGAAATCCTTTACCACGGGACATACGGGCTTCGGCGTTCCCTTTGCCACCTGGCCTGACAGGGCCGACGTCCCCAGAAATGCCGCCAGGCCCTTGCGCTACCTGGACAGGTACGTGACGGTAAGCCAGGGCGAGGTCTTCTATATGACGGAAGCTCTGGCGCAACTCGAAGGCCTGGAAAGGGGTCCTGCGGGGAACACCTCTCTTGCCGCAGCATTTGCCATAGCCCAGGAGATGGACCAGGACCAGATTCTGGTGGTGCAGGAGACCGAATACACTGGAGCAGGGAAACTCCCATCGGCGCAGTTGACTTTCGCAAAAGAAATGGGCATAGAAGTGCGTCGGGGAGATCCTGCCGATGACAGGCCGGGGAAGAACATAATAATTCCGGAACATCCGTACCAGATAAGAGTGAAGGATGTAGATCTGGACGCCTTGAGAAAATCGTATATCAAAAACTGCATAGAAAATTACAAGGTGGAAAAGGTTACGGAGGAAGACATAAGGTTCCTGGCCGAAGATACGAAGTCGGATGAGAATTACGTAAAGAGCGTATTGGAAACTCTGGGAGTTCAATTTTAGGAGGTGGGAAGATGCAGAGGAAGGATGATTTTGAAGAAAGGCGAAAGCACCTTAAAAACCTCACGGAGGAGGAACTGGAGAAAAGGTTCTGGGAACTTACCGAAAAAATAGTGGATCCTTTGATTGAACTGGCCCGAACCCATACCTCGCCTTCCATAGAAAGGTCCGTACTGCTCCGGATGGGACTCGACAGCCTCACGGCCAAAGCCGTAGTAGAAAAATGCGTGGAAAAGGGGCTGCTGGGAAAAGGAGCCGGACATGTGGTGTTAAAGTACGCCCTCTACAAGGGGATTCCCTTGAGGGAAGCCGGGAAAAGGCTGGCTCAGGGCGAGGGCTGGGACGAAATCGACAAAGCCATGGCGTTGAAGATCGACGCATCTATGGTGGGG
>QGUT01000217.1 GCA_003242255.1 Bacillota bacterium | reverse complement strand
GATTACAGCACTGCCGACCGGCTGTATTTCGAACCCCTCCACATTGAGGACGTAATGGCCGTCATCGAAAATGAAAAACCCATCGGCGTCGGCGGACAGACGGCGGTGAACCTATCATGGGAGCTGGCGAAAAGAGGGGTGAGGATTCTCGGCATGCCGGTGAAGTCCATAGACATAGCTGAGGACCGGGAAAAGTTCGATGCCTTTTTGAACGAGCTTTCGATACCGCGGCCCAAAGGCTGTGCGGTGAGGAGCTGCGGGGAGGCGCTGAAAAAGGCTGCAGAAATAGGTTTTCCGCTTCTGGTCCGTCCCTCTTATGTCCTGGGAGGCCGTGCGATGGAGATAGTCTACGATATGGACGAGTTGAAGGCTTATATAGAAGAGGCGGTGGAGGCTTCGCCGGAAAGGCCTGTACTAATAGACAGGTACATCTGCGGAACTGAAGTTGAAGTGGACGCAATTTGCGATGGGAAAGAGGTACTTATCCCGGGAATTATGGAGCACATCGAGCGGGCGGGGATTCATTCAGGAGATAGCATAGCAGTTTGGCCTCCAAGGACATTGAGCAAAAAAGCCAAAGATACAATTGTGGATTACACTGTTAAGATAGCTCTAAAACTAGGGGTAAAAGGGCTTTTGAATATACAGTTTGTAGTTCGGGAAGACGAAGTGTACGTGCTCGAAGTAAACCCGCGCTCCAGCCGAACGGTGCCGTACCTGAGCAAGATAACGGGTATCCCTATGGTAGATTTGGCAGTCCGAATAGCCCTGGGCGAAACCCTAGAGAGCCTGGGATACAGCGGTGGTATTTTGCCCGAGCCGGACTTCGTGGCAGTAAAGGCGCCGGTCTTCTCCTTCGGCAAGCTCACGCAGGCAGAAATTTCCCTGGGGCCGGAGATGAAGTCCACCGGCGAGGTGCTGGGAATAGAAAGGACTTTCGAAAAGGCACTCTACAAGGCCTTCTTCGCCTCTGGGGTAAGGGTTCCAAAGGGCGGAGCGATTCTGGTCACTGTGGCCGACAGGGATAAACCCGAAGCGGTAAGGCTGATAAGGGGATTCAAAAATCTGGGATTCGAAATCTACGCTACGAAGGGTACCGCGAAGGCATTAAAGGAAGCGGGCATCGGTGCAAAAGTGGTTAACAAGTTGGAGGAGGGTTCCCCGAATGTAATTGACCTCTTCAGGAATGGAAAGATCAATCTGGTAGTAAATACGTTGAGCCGAGGAGGAGGTTCCAGGAGGGACGGGTTCAAGATAAGGAGGGCCGCGGCGGACGAAGGGATACCCTGCCTTACATCTCTTGACACCGCATGGGCGCTTTACCGGGCGATCGAAGCTTTAAGCATAGACGTTATTCCGCTGGAGAGCATTTCGAAGGTGGGGTGATATTCTGGAAAGCCTGTTGCATCAAGTGGAAATCATTCTTAACGAAGAAATAGCTCAGGGTATATACCTACTTCGGCTCCGAGCCGACAAAGTAGCAGAAAGCGCAAATCCCGGCCAGTTCCTCCACGTGAAGTGCACAAAAGGGCCCCATCCCCTGCTCAGGAGGCCCTTCGGCATCGCTGATGCCCAAAGAAAAGAGGGCACCTCAGACATAATATACCGCGTGGTGGGCGAAGGTACTTCGATTTTATCCCAAAAAAGGCCGGGAGAGGTGCTGGATATCATGGGACCGCTGGGCAGGGGCTTCCCATCACCCCCGCCGGGGACGCTGCCGTTAATAGTAGGCGGAGGAGTTGGAGTCGCTCCGCTCCTTTTTTTAGCGAAGGAACTTTCGAAAGTGGCGGGCTTGGAAGGTAGGGCCTTCCTGGGCTTTTCCTCGGCACGGGAAACTTTTGGTATGTAAGTTTTCGAATCCTATGGCTTTTCGGTGGAACTCGCCACCGTTGACGGAACTTGTGGCAAAATGGGTTTTCCCACGGAGCTTTTGGAAGATTATTTGAAAAGCGAAAAAAAAGTAAAGGCTATCGTGTACGCCTGCGGCCCCAGGATGCTCCTTTTAAAGGTGAAAGAGATCGCCGCATCCTGCGGCATCCCCACCTACCTTTCGCTGGAGGAGCGGATGGGTTGCGGGATTGGGGCCTGCCTCGGGTGCGCCGTGAAGTCCGCCAAAGGGGGATATAAAAAGGTCTGCCGGGATGGTCCGGTTTTCGAAGCGGGAGAGGTGGAAATATGGTAGACCTGAGCGTAAAGATAGCCGGAATTTGCCTCAAAAATCCCGTGATGGTAGCATCGGGTACCTTCGGGTTTGCCAGGGAGTATTCGAGGATGTTCGACGTGAATGAGCTCGGTGCGGTAGTTACGAAGGGCATTACCCTCCTTCCCAAAGAAGGCACGCCGCCTCCCAGGCTTTTCGAGACCCCGGCAGGTCTTTTGAATTCGGTAGGCCTCGAAAATCCCGGAGTTGAAGGTTTCATAAGGGATGAGTGGCCGTATCTTAAAAATTTGCAGGTGCCGGTTATAGTCAATATTGCTGGAGAAACCGTGGAGGAATACAGGAGGATAG
>QGUT01000216.1 GCA_003242255.1 Bacillota bacterium | reverse complement strand
AAGGAGGAATTGCTTATGGCAGGTTTCAGATTCGACACCCTCGCAGTTCACGCCGGCCAGGAGCCGGACCCCACCACCGGTTCGATGGCTGTGCCTATCTATCAGACCACCTCGTTCGTATTTAAGAACACCGAACATGCAGCCAATTTATTTGCCCTGAAAGAAGAAGGAAACATATATACCCGCATAATGAACCCGACCCAAGAGGTACTGGAAAAGCGCATGGCTGCCCTCGAAGGGGGAGTAGGTGCGCTGGCCCTTGCCTCCGGCCAGGCTGCTATAGCCTATGCCGTAATGAATATAGCGAAGGCCGGCGATGAAATAGTTTCCTCGAGCAATTTATACGGCGGGACCTATAACCTGTTCGCATCTACATTAAAGCGCCTGGGCATAGAAGTAAAATTTGTGGACCCCAAGGACCCAAAAAATTTTAAAAAAGCCATAAGCTCTCGAACCAAAGCCCTTTACGGCGAAATTATCGGCAACCCAAAGATAGACATTCTGGATGTAGAAGAGGTCGCAAAAATAGCCCATGAAGCGGGCATTCCCCTAATTGTGGACAATACTTTTGCCACACCTTACCTTTGCAGGCCCTTCGAGTTTGGAGCTGACATTGTAGTTCATTCCGCTACAAAATTCATCGGAGGGCACGGCACTACCATGGGAGGAATAATAGTAGACTCAGGCAACTTCGACTGGACCAACGGCAATTTCCCCGAGTTTACCAAACCGGACCCCACCTACCACGGCGTGTCGTATACAGAAACTTTCGGAAAAGCTGCCTATATAGCCAAAGCGCGGACCATGCTCCTCAGGGATATGGGAGCTTGCATCAGCCCCTTTAACGCTTTCCTATTGCTGCAGGGGTTAGAGACCCTACACGTAAGGATGCAGCGTCATGTGGAGAACGCACAAAAAGCAGCGGAATTTCTCAAAAACCACCCCAAAGTAGCCTGGGTCAATTACCCGGGGTTGCCCGACTCTCCTTATTACGCCCTTGCTCAAAAATATATGCCGAAAGGGCCGGGAGCCATATTCACCTTCGGGGTAAAAGGCGGTCCAGAAGCCTGCAAAAAATTTATAGAAAGCGTAAAGCTCTTTTCTCACCTTGCCAACGTGGGCGACGCCAAATCGCTGGTCATACACCCGGCCAGCACCACTCATCATCAGCTGAGTCCCGAAGAGCAGCTGACTGCCGGAGTAACCCCCGATATGATAAGGGTCTCCATCGGCATTGAGGATATAGAAGACATACTGGAAGACCTGGAAAGAGGCCTTGACGCTATCTAATTTTTCCGAAGTTTACACCAGCCGGGACCCAAAACCCGGCTGGTGGGATCCGATGATCGGTCCCGGTTTGTGCAGGAGTTTATCGGAGGTGGAAATAATGAAAATAAGAAAAGCAATTCTATCCGATGCCAAAGGAATTGCCAAAGTCCAAGTGGATAGCTGGCGGACGACGTATCATGGGATTTTGCCCGAAGATTTTTTGAACAGCCTGTCCTATGAACAGCAGGAACAAAAATGGCTGAGGATTATTCCACAGTACCATGTTTTTGTGGCCGAGAATCCGGAAGGGGAAATTATCGGTTTTGCATCCGGAGGAAAAAATAGATTTGAAGAATACGGCAATTATCCCGGCGAACTTTATGCCATTTATATTTTAAAAGATTATCAGCGGGTGGGAATCGGCAAATTGCTGGTGAAGGCAATCGCCGATGAACTGGTCAGGCAAAGTATGAACAGTATGATCGTGCTTGTACTGGAAGAAAACCCTTCCCGCTACTTCTATGAAGCCCTCGGCGCCAAGCTGATTGCACGCCGGGAAGATACAATCGGCGGAAAAAAGCTAACTGAACTGGTGTACGGCTGGGATGATATACGAAATCTAAAAGTCTGAAACATTTTTAGGGATAGTTTTACAAAAGCATCAGCAACTCCGGCGCGTTCCACCATTTCGTAAAAGAGTCCCGTAACCGGTGGTAAACAGCGCCTGAAAACCTGTTTTCTCAATAATTTTTGCAGACAGAGCATCCGGTACTCCGGGCATAATTATGATATCGGGCCCATTTAGTAATTCTACAAAACGTTTTCTCATGCACGCAGCTTCATTCATTTTGCAACCCCTCTCAATGAACATAATTTTTTTCTTTAGCACGGATCTCGCTCAACCCAACTATTTCATTAAATTCTTCAAAACTGATAATTCTGTTAATTGCACCACATCGCGGGCGGCTATCAGTCTGGCTACGGTGGTGCCCTCGCAGTCCAGAGCCAAGTTAGAGGTTCTGCGACTGGGTATCGAGGGGTTGTTTTATACACCCCCGTATGATATAATTAAATGTGTAAAGTCGCCCCAGGTGGAGGGCGGCCTAAAAATCAATAATATACTTTCAACGTGCGCCTATAGCTCAGGGGATAGAGCACCGGCCTCCGGAGCCGGGTTTTGCGGGGGTTCGAATCCTCCTAGGCGCACCATTTTTAAAATGTCCATCACATAAGGCTTTCCGAGGA
>QGUT01000215.1 GCA_003242255.1 Bacillota bacterium | reverse complement strand
CCGGCGACAATAAAAAGGCATTCCTGTATTCCTTTCTTTCGGGCCTTTCGGAACCGTTAGGAGCAGCAATATTTTATTTGATACTATTTCCTTTTGTAAATGACCTCGTCATAGGAGCAATATTTGCCTGCATAGCAGGTATAATGGTGTTTATTTCGATCGATGAGCTCTTGCCTTCGGCCCGTGAATACGGTGAGCACCACCTTTCAGTTTACGGATTCGTGGCCGGTATGGCAGTCATGGCTTTCAGTTTATTGGCTTTTGTGTAGAAATGAATCTGAAAAGGAGCGTGGTTCCGAGGCTCAGGACCGGGGCGGCTTCAGGAGCAGCTACGGAAGTCCTTGCGAAAAAGGACGCAAAAAAGGCGATTCTTTTCGGCACCGGAGGGCAGGCGAGGGAGCAGTTTTGGGCCCTGCTTTCGGTGAGAAAGCTTGAGGAAGTGTACGTCTGCGGCAGGGACTTTGAAAAGGCGAAGGAGTTTGCCGGGCGAATGAGCCGGGAGTTCGAAGACTATGGCGCTAAAATAACGGCGGTGAAAAAAGCGGATGGGGTGCTCCCGGATGTAGACATTATAACGACCGCAACGACTTCGAGAACGCCCGTGTTCGACGGTTCGCTTGTCAAAAAAGGGGTTCATATAAATGCAATAGGTTCCTTCACTTCGGAAATGCAGGAGCTTCCGAAAGAAGTGGTTTTGAAAGCCGATAGGGTTTTCATCGATTCAAGGGAGGCCTGTCTTGCCGAAGCGGGAGACTTGCTTGTGCCCATGAAGAAGGGGTTGATGGGCGAGGAGAAGATAACAGGGGAAATAGGAGAGGTTCTTTTGGGTAAAATCCGGGGAAGGAATTCGGAAGATGAAATAACGATATTTAAGTCCGTAGGACTTGCCGTGCAGGATATAGTGACGGCGGCAAAAATATACGAGAGATATAAAAATAGATATGGGCAAAGTTGACAAAAGGGGGCTTTTATATGCTCCCTTTTTATATTTAGTGCACACTTTGCCACAAATGTATTGCAAAAGGTTAAGCTTTTAAAAGGAATATTGTTAAAATAAAATAAAAATTGAAGAGGTGATTTGCTATTCCTCTCAATGAAAGATCTATTAAGATTCTCAAAAAACTTATGAACTCAAAAAGGCCTCTTAAAATAGCGGAACTTGCCGGAATGTTTCAGGTCAGCATAAGGACCGTGAGGTATGATTTAGATGCAATCGATAATTTTTTAAAGGATAACAATTTGCCACAATTGTTGCGAAAGCCGAATGTAGGAGTGAAATTCAGCGGAACGTTGGAGGACGAAAAGAGACTTTTTTCTCTCTTAAATCAATCCAATTTTGCAGATTACGTCCTGTCCCAAAAAGAGAGAATTAATTTTATAATAAGCGAGCTCATACAGCAGAAAGATTATATCAATATAAATCAGCTTGCGGACATGCTCAAGGTTTCAAGGAGTACTGTTTTAAAGGACCTGAAAAAAGTAAGGAATTGGCTGAGCAGTCACGGCCTGGAACTAGTAGCACTGCCAAGGCGTGGGTTGAAGATAATAGGAGAGGAAAAACAACTGAGGCGAGCAGCAATCGAACTTTTAACGGAAACCGTCGATATATACAGGTTTTTGGAAGTGTTCAAAGAGAGCTTGCACTTTTCAAGAGAAGAGCTGTTCGATGGATATGGGGCAAAGCTTTTTAAAGATATAGACATAAAGTATATAGAAGAATGCTTGAAAGTTGCGGAAAGGGAACTGAATATAGTTTTTTCTGATGCTGCTTTTTCGGGGTTTGTGGTTCATATCGCAATGGCTATAAAGAGGATAAAATTGGGCAAGGACATAGTCATGCCGCAGGAAGAGCTGGAGTCATTAAAAATAACAAAGGAATTTGCTGTGGCTTCGAATATAGCAAAAATGCTGGAAGAATATTATAATGTTTCGATTCCAATTGAAGAAATTGGATATATAGCCGTTCACCTACTTGGAAGTACAACAACGAAGGCAAAAAACGTAGAAGACGAAAATTGGATGGAATATCAAATTTTGGTTCACCAAATTATTTCACTCGTAAGCAGTAATTTAAACATAGATTTGTCTAAGGATAAACAATTATTTGATGGCTTATTAGAGCACTTGAGACCCACAGTTTACAGGTTGAGGCACGACCTTGGCATAAAAAATCCTATACTGGACGAAATTAAGTTAAATTATAAAGAGCTTTTCGAAATTGTAAAAATATCGTTAAAGCCTTTAGAGGTCTACACCCAAAAAAGCATACCCGATGAAGAAGTAGGTTACTTCGTGCTACATTTCGGTGCAGCTTTGGAAAGGCTAAAGAGTAAGGATATCGCAAAACCTAAAATTTTGGTAGTCTGCGGGACAGGAATAGGCACGGCAAAGTTTTTGTCGTCGAGATTGCAATCTATCTTCGATATAGACATTGTCGACGCTGTCTCCTACAGACAGGCGAAGGAAGTTATAAAAGAAAAAAAGGTCGATTTGATAGTGTCCAGTATTCCAGTGCAAGAAGAAGATGTAAATGTCAGGGT
>QGUT01000052.1 GCA_003242255.1 Bacillota bacterium | reverse complement strand
TTATCGTTTTCACAAATCGAACGGGTGCAGAATTGGTGTAATACCCTGCCCAGAAAAATCCTGGGTTACCGGCAGCCAGCAGAGCTCTTTTTCCAGGAAATAAAGCGGCTAACTTCTAAATTTCAAAGTTCATGATTGAGAAACCCAACATCATTCGGGTTTCCAAAAAAATGTGTCGCATTTAATATTGCAATTTAAGTGCAATTTAAGTTGATTAGTTAATTTAAATTTTATCTTGCATTAATTAATTTTCAGTAATACAATAATAGTAAGGAGAGTTTTAACATGGATTTCAAACCTATAAAATCGGAAAAAGTTTACGAAAATGTTATTAGGCAGATGAAAGAAAACATATATAAAGGGAATTTGAAGAAAGGCACAAAATTACCTTCGGAAAGGGAATTATCCAGCATACTTGGGGTCAGCAGGGCGGCGGTCCGCGAGGCGTTATCTGCCCTTGATGTGCTTGGAGTAGTAGAGACAAAGCCGGGGGAAGGCACCTATATAGTCAACGATGTCTCGTCGGCAATTATAGAAACGCTCTCGCTTGCCATTGCGCTTGAAAATGATGAAACGGATTTTATAGAGTTAAGAAGGATATTAGAAAGCGAAAGCGCCTATATAGCAGCTCACAAGCAGGATAAAGAATCAATCGCCGAGCTTAAAAAATATTTCGACATGATGGGGCCAGAGTTTGATGAAAACCAAAATGCGTATGCAGATAGGAATTTTCACAGGACCTTATGTAAGGCTTCGAAAAATAAGATCTTGTATTACATAGTTGAAGCTATATCGACCGGGATTGACAACTACATTTCGAATGCTAGGGAGCGGCTGGTGAGTAATCCGGAAAATATGAAGATTTTGTACCTGCAGCATAAAAACATCTATGAAAGCATAGCAAACGGAAAGCCGGAAGAGGCGAGGCAGCACGTTCTGGAACACATAAATTTTGTTCAGCAAAGGTTAAAAGAAATTAAAAGTGAAAATTAATTTTGGGAAGCAGATATTGCTTTCCAAATTTATGTAGCCAACTGGTCTGACCATCAAACCATCAGACAAAATTACTCACCTCGCTTTAAGTAATTTTTTTAGTGGAAGGAGGGAATGTAATGTGGTACCCGGTTCAAAACCCTTTGGCAAATGTTTATCTATCCGCTATTGTGGCCTTTATACCCCTTCTTTGGCTTTTGGTAGGTTTGGGCTGGTTTAAAATAAAGGCATATTGGGCGGCGGTTATTTCGGTTTTGCTCGCCTTTGTAATTAGTAGTACGGTTTGGGAGATGCCGCTTAATTTTGCCTTTCAGGCCATTTTAGAAGGAATACTCACAGGACTTTGGCCGATCGCATGGGTAATAATCGCGGCGATCTACACGTACAACGTTACTGTAGAGACTGGTAACATGAGAGTTATAAACGATACCCTTGCAAAGATATCGCCCGACAGAAGGGTGCAGGCCCTTTTAATCGCCTTTTCTTTTGGCGGTTTTTTAGAAGCAGCGGCAGGCTTTGGCACCGCCGTTGCCATTCCGGCAAGTTTATTGGCAGGTATAGGGTTTGACCCCCTTTTTGCTTCGGTGATCTGTCTTATTGCAAATACCGTACCTGTTGCTTTCGGCGGTATTGGCATCCCGGTCATTACCCTTGCTCAGGTGACGGGACTTTCGGAAGAGATCCTGTCGGCATATACCGCCTATCAGCTTGTGCCATTTATCGTTGTACTGCCTTTTGTGCTCGTTGTCGTGATGACGAAGTCATTAAAAGGTCTAAAAGATGTCTTTGATATCTGCCTAGTGAGCGGTATTTCTTTTGCAGCCTTCCAGACATTGGGCGCGGTTTACATAGGGCCCGAAATGGCGGCTATCATCGGCTCCCTATCCTCCCTGTTAGCTGTGGCTATTTATGCGAGGCTCAAACCGATTAAAGACATCTGGGTTTTTCCCGGCGAAAAGGCAAAATACGAAATAGCTTCTACCAAATCGATGGTTCAAAAGGAAGAAAATATGAGTGCGAAAAAACAGTTTGTTGCCTGGACACCTTATATCGTATTGCTGGTATTAATCATGTCGGTTAATCTCCTTCCACAATTCAAATTTCTTGGGGATATATTTACTAAAGTGCAGGTATATTTCGGCCCGGAAGCCAAACCCCTCGTATTTCAATGGATTAACACACCGGGAACCATTATGTTTATATCAGCGATAGTCGGGGGGCTGGTGCAGAAAAGCAGCATAAAAAACCTTGCGGTTGTGCTTATGAAAACGGTAAAACAACTTGCTCCAACGATAGCCGTTGTTTCGTCAATAGTTGCAATGGCAAAAATTATGGACTATAGCGGAATGGTTTCAGTGCTGGCAATAGCTTTGGCCAATGCAGCCGGAAAGGTGTATCCGTTTATATCCCCATTGATCGGGGCACTGGGGACGTTCATAACGGGTAGCGATACATCCTCAAACATCCTTTTTGGAGCGCTGCAAAAGCAGACGGCACTACAGATAAACGCGAATCCGGCCTGGATAGCATCGGCAAACACAGTGGGAGCCACGGCCGGGAAAATGATATCTCCCCAGAGCATCGCCGTAGCTGCGTCAGCCACGGGGCTTTTAGGAAAAGAGGGAGAAATATTAAAATCGACTATACCTTACTGTCTTATCTATGCGTTGCTGCTTGGCGTTTTGGTATTGGCGATGGAAAGCATAATTTAAATGTAAAGCATCTAACGTCAGGCCAGTTGAGCATAAAAAATTATTTTTTAAATATAAAGGGAGAGGAGTGTCCATAATGAAGATAGTTGTACCAATAAAACAAGTTCCCGAAACGAGCAATGTCAAAATGGACCCCAAGACGGGGACAATGGTGAGGGAAGGCGTGGAAAGCATAATTAATCCGCTGGACTTATATGCGATCGAAGAAGCTATAAGATTGAAAGAAAAGTCAGGAGGCCAGGTAATCGTCATATCCATGGGGCCGGAGAAGGCTTTAGAGGCCATAAAAGAGGCCATTGCCATGGGATGCGATGACGGCGTGCTGCTTTCGGATAAGAAATTTGCTGGTTCCGATACCTGGGCAACATCGTGCGTCCTCGCCCATGCTATTAAAAAAATTGGAGATTTCGACCTTGTGATTTGCGGGGAAAGAGCCACCGATGGAGATACCGGCCAGGTAGGCCCGGGAATCGCATCCTTTCTGGACCTGCCGCTTTCTACCTTTACCAGTGAAATAATATCGATTGATGAAGGAAAAATCCAAGTAAGGCGTCTTGTCGAGGGCGGCTATGAGGAATTAGAACTCAAACTTCCGGCGGTGCTGACCGTCGTAAAAGAGATAAGCGATCCCAGGCTTCCCACCCTTCGCGGAAAACTCAGGGCTAAAGGTGTGGAAATTCCCGTATGGGGGCCACAAGATATAGGCGTAGATGAAGAAAATATAGGCCTTAAAGGGTCGCCCACGAGGGTTGTAAAGATATTTACGCCAAAGGTCACAAGGGAAGGAGAAATGATAACTGTAAACGACGAAAAAAGTTTGGAGGAAGCGGTTGATAAAATCATGGAATTTCTCATCAAAAAGGAATTGATCTAAAAACCTTTGGAAAGGGAGGAAGACAAATGGGTGAAGTATGGACTTTGGCAGAGTTTAGCCATGGAAAGCTCAGCAGTGTATCTTACGAGCTTTTAAACAGGGGTAAAAATCTTGCGGAAAAGTTAAATACGGCGCTAGCGTCGGTGGTGCTCGGCTATAACGTAAAAAGGGAGTATATCGATGAACTTATCGCGCGAGGCGCGGACAAAGTTTATGTCGTTGACGACAAAAACCTTGAAAATTTCCTGGTGGAGCCGTATGCAAAGGTTTTAATAGCCCTTATAAAAGAATATAATCCCGAGATCTTCTTGGCTGCGGCGACAACGACAGGAAGAACCCTGATGCCTTATGTTGCGGTAAAGGTAAGGACTGGTTTAACCGCCGATTGTACGGTCCTTGACATCGAAGAGGGGACGGGGAATTTGCTACAGACAAGGCCGGCAATCGGAGGCAATATTTTAGCCACCATAAAGACTCCCAATACCAGGCCCCAGATGGCCACTGTAAGGCCGCATTCTACGAAACCCGCGTTGCCTGATAGAAATCGCACCGGGGAAGTTATTTATAAAAAATTCGATGAAGATGTATTTTTATCGAAGTCGAAATACTTGAGGTTCATAAAAGATGAATCACAACAGGTAAGCCTCCAGGATGCGAAGATAATAGTATCGGGAGGAAGGGGCCTTGGAAGACCTGAGAATTTCAAAATGATAGATGAGCTGGCTGAACTTTTAGGAGGAGCAGTGGGAGCTTCCCGCGAAGTGGTCGATAGGGGATGGAAACCATACCCCCACCAAATCGGACTTAGCGGCAAAACGGTTTCCCCGGCTCTGTACATTGCCGTCGGGATTTCAGGCGCGATACAGCATATAGCTGGGATGCAGACGTCGGAAAATATATTAGCGATAAATAAGGACCCCGATGCCCAAATTTTTAAAATTGCAAATCTCGGCATTGTTGGCGACCTAAATGAGATTTTACCCCTTCTCATCGAGAAAATTAAAGCATATAAGAAAAAGGAGGCGGTTTAAATGTATAATAAATTGACTCGCGAAATTGTGAACGAATTAATCGAAATTGTAGGAAGCAGTAACGTAATTTTTGACAACATCGAGGCGTTGGAAGCATATTCGCATGACGAAGTTGCAGAAAAGAGTTATGCCCATATGCCCGAAGCAGTAGTAAAACCCTCCTCGGCGGAACAAATATCAAAAATAATGAGACTTGCCAATAAATACAAAATACCCGTTACTCCAAGGGGGGCAGGTAGCGGCCTTTCGGGCGGAGCGGTGCCTGTGTACGGCGGAATAGTAATGTCTTTTGAAAAGATGAATAAGATTCTCGAAATAGACAAGGAAAATCTGGTCATCGTGGTCGAGCCGGGGGTTGTCACGAACGAAATAAACAATGTAGTTAAGGAATACGGTCTTTTTTACGCCGGCTATCCTATGAGCGTAGAAACGTGTTACATAGGAGGAAACGTGGCTGAAAATGCCGGCGGTGGGAGAGCCGTTAAGTACGGAGTGACCGGTAGGTACGTATTGGGCCTTGAAGTCGTAACTCCGACGGGCGAAATTCTTCACCTCGGCGGAAAGAGAATGAAGGATGTTACCGGATACGATTTAATTCACCTTATGGTGGGTTCCGAAGGTACCCTCGGGATCTTTACGAAAATATATCTGAAGCTCATGCCGCTGCCTCAGGCCAAAGTTGATTTGCTCGTGCTGTTTAAGGATATCGACACCGCTATCAAAATAGTCCCGAAGATCATGACTTTCGGGAGAATAATACCTACTTCAATAGAATTTATGGACGATCTTTCGTTCAAAACATCGTGCAGGTACTTAAACGAGAAAATACCCTTTGAAGAAGCGGGAGCCATGCTCTTAATTGAGCTTGATGGAAACAGCAAGAAGGAACTCGAAGAACAATACGAAGTGATAGGAAACTTGTGTATGGAAAACGGAGCAATAGAAGTATATATCGCCGACAATGCCACGACCTCTGAAAGGATATGGAAGATAAGAAGGAACATTGCCGAGGCGTGGAAGCAATATAGCCCAGACCAGAGCCTTGAAGATGTGGTGGTGCCTATCTCTGAAATTCCGAAGTTTATGGAAAAAGTAAGGGAAATATCCCAAAAATACGACGTACCGATACCGTGTTATGGCCATGCGGGTGATGGCAACATCCATGCTACGCCGGTGAGAAACCCGAAATTCACAATGGAAGAATGGCAGAATATACTTCATAACAAATTGCTGCCGGAGCTATATAGGGTAGTTATCGACCTGGGCGGCACGATAAGCGGAGAACACGGCATAGGGCATAAAAGAAGGGAGTACATGCCGATGGCGATAGAGCCGGCGCAGATTGAGGTAATGAGGGCCATAAAGAAAGCCCTAGATCCAAACTGTATTTTAAACCCGGGTAAAATAATATAACCTCGAGCATGGAGCGTGTTAATATGGCGAAGATAGAAATCCCATACGGCAAAGGGAAATTAGCTTTTAACCTGGAGGATGAAAGGATACAAGGTGTTTTAAGGTCAGAGGGTGCAAACTATAAAGCAAGCGAGAAAGAAGAGGAAATAGTAAGAAAAGCTCTAGAAAACCCGATTGGGACAGAAAGGCTCCGGGACCTTGCAGAAGGAAAGAAAAATATCGTGGTAATCACCAGCGACCATACGAGGCCGGTGCCCAGCAGGCTTACTTTACCCCTGATTTTGAAAGAAATAAGAGAAAAAAATAAAAGTGCGAAGGTTAGGATTTTAATAGCCACAGGTTTCCACAGGGGTACGACTAAAGATGAGATGCTGGAAAAGTTTGGCGAAGACCTCGTAAAAAATGAAGAATTTGTGGTTCATGATTCCAGGAACAAGGATGATATGGTGTACTTGGGCACCCTTCCTTCCGGTGCCCGCCTCGAAATAAATAAATTGGCGGTGGAAGCGGATTTATTAATCGCCGAAGGCTTCATAGAACCCCACTTTTTTGCAGGCTTTTCGGGAGGAAGAAAAAGCATTTTGCCAGGAATAGCAAGCTTTAACTCCATATTGGAAAACCACTGTGCAGAGCTTATAGCCAGTTCCTATTCGAGAACAGGAATTCTTGAAAACAACCCGATACACGAAGACATGCTGGATGCTGCAAAAAAGGCGAAGCTTTCCTTTATCTTAAACGTGGTTATAGACTCAAATCGCAAAGTGATAAATGCTTTTGCCGGACACAGGGAAAAAGCTCACATTAAGGGATGCGAGTTTTTAGAAAAACTTGCGACCGTAAAGGCAAAACCTTCGGATATTGTCATTACCTCTAACGGTGGATATCCGCTGGATCAAAATATATACCAGGCGGTAAAGGGAATGACGGCCGGTGAAGTGGCCTGCCGTGAAGGCGGAGTGATAATTATGGTTGCCGAATGTGTCGACGGCCACGGCGGCGAAGGATTTTACAGGTGGTTTAAAGAATCGAAGAGTCCGGAAGAAGTAATGGAAAAAATCTCAAGAAGGCGCCGCGATGAGACGCTCCCCGACCAGTGGGAAGCGCAAATTCTATCAAGGGTACTTATGAAGCATAAGGTGATAATGGTAACGGATCCGAAAAATCATAAATACGTAGAGGATATGTTTATGATTCCCGCTACAGAAATTGAAGAGGCATTGAAGATAGCAGAGTCCATGGTGGGCAAGGATTCAAGCATTAACATCATTCCCGACGGCGTTTCGGTTATAGTGCGGTAGCGTTATACCATCCTTTTGAAAAGAGGCGGGCATCGTGGAAGATGCCCGCCTCTTTTCAAAAAAGTTGATTTTATCTTATTCGGGTTGCGCTTTAAGGCACTTTTAATATATAATCATTTTACAGGCATGTGGGTGGAGATTTGGCTTTTTTCTGTTAGAGGTGGTTGATTTGAACAGCGCATTTTATCTAGAAGAGAAAAGAAGCTATCTTTTTTGTCGGCTGGACAGCCGTGTAAAGCTAGTATCGGCAATTATCTACGTTGCCGTTGTAGCTACTATCCGCACCTGGGAATATCTCGCCGCCTGTTTAGGATTTTATATTATCCTTCTTTGCCTTACCGGATTTCCTATTTTAAACTCGGTGCGGCGCATTTTCGTTCCCGTTTTGTTTGCAGGCTCCATGAGCGCTGCGGCCGCTTTTGCCAATTTTTATGCAGGCCAGCAATACGCTGGGATAAGCGGTCCTGTCCTTTTTTTAAGGGCGCTTTGCGCTATAGTTGTATTGAGTTCCGTGATTTACAGCATGAGCTTCAGGGAGCTGGTCTTTTCCTTAAAGGTTTTGCACGTTCCCGATGTACTGGTGAACCTCATCGGTTTTACAATTAGGTATACGAATATATTAACCGATGAACTTTCAAGGATGAAGAAAGCGAGAAAGGCAAGGGGATATTCGAAGGGCAGGAACTTCTGGCATACCGCCACCATGAAGGTGATAGGGCAGACGGTCGCCGTGTTGTTTCTTAGATCTTACGAAAGAAGCGAAAGGGTATATCAAGCAATGCTATCTAGAGGTTACGGCGGGGATATAAGGTTACTTTCAGCTCCAGCAAGACCGGGGAAAAAGGATTTCGCTTTTGGAGCGCTGGTGGCCGGAGTGCCGCTTTTTTTCAAAGTCGCCGAAATGGGGGCATTTTCATGGATTATGCGGTAGAAATTCATAACCTTGCTTTCCGGCATAAAGACGGAACCGTAGCGCTCAGAGGCGTCACGATGAAAGTAAAAAAAGGCTCAAAGACGGCCATCTTGGGGCACAATGGTGCGGGAAAATCCACGCTTCTTTTTCATTTGAACGGCATATATCTGCCTCAGCAGGGCAGTGTCAGAATTTTTGGGGTGGAGGTCAACCGGAAAAACGAGAAACTCGTGAGAAAAATGGTCTTTTTAAGATTTTGGAAAGAGAAAACCGGGAAGGAAGAACGGTTATTGTCGCCACCCATGACGTAGATTTTGCCTATGAATGGGCCAATGAAATCGTGGTGATGAAAGAGGGCACGGTTTTGGCCCAGGGAGGGCCGGAAGTACTTTGCAGGGGAGAAATAATTGAACGGGCCGGGCTGGAATATCCTAAAATAGTAAGGTTTTTCCAAAGGATTCACGGAATTAAAGCGGATAAAACCCCGAGGAATATAGACGAGGCTGCAGAATGGGTAAATAAACTTCTGAAAAACATGCCGCAAGGAGATTGACAAATATATAACAAACAATTTATAATATTATTAGATAAAAACTTGAAGATTAGGAAAAGTACCATGAAGGTACGCCAAGCTGCCATGAGGGAACCCGGTGGATTCATCCACCGGGTTCCCTCATGGCTTTTTTAATTACAAAAATATATGGCAAGGAGTGAATTAACATGCATATACCCGATGGATTTCTTGATACCAAAACAGTAGTGGTCACAGCAGCCGCAAGTATTCTGTTCGGACCTTACAGTGCCAGTCTAATCCTTAGCGCGGTGCTTATAGTTCAGTGCCTTTTTTTCCAGGACGGGGGCATTACTGCGCTGGGCGCTAACATTCTAAATATGGCTGTGGCAGCCACTTATGTTGCCAGCTGCGTTTACAGCGCCGTTAAAAAATTGAAATTTTCAGGAAGCGACATAGCAGCCGTATTTCTTTCCGCCTGGATCTCCGTTCTTGTCGGGGCGTTTTTGACTAGTGTTGAGCTTGCACTATCGGGCACCGTGCCCTTGAATGTGGTCATCGCTCCCATGATGCTGGTTCATGCCGTCATAGGTATTGGTGAAGGTATTATAACCTGTGTAGCGGTGGGCTATGTAAGAAGATTTTTAGATGGGAAATCTGGAGCCTGCGCAAATTCTGACGCTGGAGGTGAAACAAATTGAACCGGTGGGCGATGTTGTTATTGCTGGCTGTAGTTGTTGCGGCTTTTTTGTCGCCTTTTGCTTCTCCTCATCCGGACGGCCTCGAGAGGGTAGCGGAAGATCTGGGTTTTTTAAAAAAAGGCGAATCTCCGGTGCTCCGATTTTCGCTGATGCCCGATTACACCGTTGCAACCATAAATGACGAAAGGGTATCTACGGCGCTGGCCGGCGTGACCGGAACTCTAATTACTCTGGCTTTTGTCTGGGGTTGGACGAAGTTAATCTCCAAATAGTATATTTGAAAAAAAGCAGTTCGTATTGTAAAATAATACTAAGGAATTGTGGGAGGGGCTAACATGATGGACGGCCATAACACGACCGAAAATGGTGAAATCAAAAAAGAAAGGTTAATTGTAAAATTAAATGCGACAGTAAAAAAAGTTGAACCATAGCGTGAAACCCGATATGATGTTGGTTGGCAAAAAATAAACTAACACATATGGAGGGTTTCAGCTATGGTTCTTACTAAA
>QGUT01000214.1 GCA_003242255.1 Bacillota bacterium | reverse complement strand
TAGTTAGGCTAAAAACGTGAAACTCTATGGCGGGTGCTCCCAGAAGGAAAGGAAGTTTTAATTCCTCATAATTAGGGTAAAAACTTCATCCTCCTCAGCGATTATCGAACCGCCCGGCCGCAGTTTTAATCCCTCATAGTTAGGCTAAAAACGACATTTTTACAGATTGGTTTGTATGTAGATAGACTGTTTCAATCCCTCATAGTTAGGCTAAAAACCCGTAAAAAGGCTTGAAAATAAGAGTTCTATAGAGAAAATTAGTTTATTCAATTTTCTATAAATTACTTCTACATAAATTAAAAAAATCCTTCTTCCCGCATAAAGTCTGATATCATCAAGAATTATATTCTGTCGTCGATCTCCAGGGGTTTTTGCATTATTGGAGGTCGACGACAGATTGTTTTACGAACCTGAACACCCCGAAGCCCTGGCTGTTTCTCTCGCCTATTCCGGTCTCATAGGCCAGTTGAATCAGGTTTTCGTCTCCTTCAAGCCAAAACCGCCCCTCTATAAATTTTATCAAATATTCTGCTCGGGGTAGCAGACTCTTTAGACAAAAATATATCACCCCCGACATGGAGGGGGCGATAATCTAGACAACGGTCTCCAATCTCTTTATCACGCTTTCGCAAAATTCGTCAGTAGTGGCCTTTCCGCCCAAATCGGGCGTCAGATTTTCTCCCGCTTCAAGGGCCTCGTAAAGGGCCTTCTCAATCCTTTCTCCCTTTTTTCCCTCTCCCATGTATTTTAGCATCATCGCCGCCGAGAGGATCATGGCGGTGGGGTTTGCCACATTCTTTCCCGCTATGTCCGGAGCGCTGCCGTGGACGGCCTCGAATACCGCAACCCCATCGCCCACATTGGCCCCGGGGACCACCCCCAGCCCGCCGACCAATCCCGCACAAAGGTCCGATATTATGTCGCCATAGAGGTTAGGGCAAAGCAGCACGTCGTACTTTTCCGGATTCCTCACGAGCTGCATGCACATGTTGTCGATTATTACTTCTTCGTAAACTATGTCGGGGTAATCCGCTGCTACCTTCCTCGCGCATTCCAGGAAAAGCCCGTCGCTCAACTTCATTATGTTGGCCTTGTGAACCGCCGTGACCTTCTTTCGTCCTTCCTTCCTCGCGTATTCGAAGGCGAATTTCGCAATCCTCGAGGAGGCTTCGGCCGTTATGAGCTTTACGCTTTCGGCGGCCACATTGCCAATTTTGTGTTCGATCCCGGCGTACAGATCTTCGGTGTTTTCCCTGACCACCACCAGGTCTATCCTTTCGTACCTGGTCTTAATCCCCTTTATGGATTTGACCGGGCGCAGGTTGGCGTAAAGCCCCAATTCCTGCCTTAAGGCCACGTTTACGCTGCGGTGGCCCGAAATTACCGGCGTCTCCGTGGGGCCTTTGAGGCACACGCCGTTTTTCCTGATGGAGTCCAGCACTTCATCGGAGAGCGCCGGCTTCCCCTTTTTCACGGCCGAAATCCCGGCGTCCGCGATTTCCCACTCTATGGGAGCTCGGGCCGCCTCCAGGACTTTGACAGCGGCCCCAACTATTTCCGGGCCTATCCCATCGCCGGGAATGAGAGTTACTTTCCTCATGGCCGACCTCCCCCCAGGTTCTTTTTTATATAATTCAGCAGTCCTCCTTCCAGGAGGAGTTCGACCTGCCTTTTTGTAAGGTCGAATATTACCGGGATCTCCAGTTGCTTTGAAACATTTTTCAGAATCCCCCGGCCCTTTTTTATGCTTTCTATCACATCCTCCAAAAGGAGGCTGTCCCCCTGTTCGATCTTTTCGTAGTCCTCTCCGTTTTCGAATACGGCAGGGAGGATCCCGTAATTTATGAGGTTGTCCTTGTGAATCCTGGCAAAGGATTTGGCCACGACCGCTTTCACGCCGAGATAGAGGGGGACCAGAGCGGCGTGTTCCCTGCTGGAGCCCTGCCCGTAGTTTTCACCTCCCACAATGATGCCTCCGCCGGCAGTTCTGGCTCTCCTGACAAAATCGCCGTCCACGATGCTGAAGCAGTGTTCCGCCAGGGCCGGGATGTTGGACCGGAGAGGGAGGAGCTTGGCGGTCCCGGGGATTATATGGTCCGTCGTGATATTATCTCCAACTTTTATGAGAACCGGGCCTTCGATGTGGTCTTTAAGTCTTCCCGCTACGGGAATTGGCTTTATGTTGGGGCCGTAGAAAACCTCCACCTTTTCGCTTTCTGCGGAGGGCGGGATGATCATATTGTCGTTGATGTAGTACTTTTGAGGCTCTTCCGCTTCCGGCATTTCCCCCAATTCCCGCGGGTCCGAGAGCACTCCCTTTATCGCCGTCGCAGCGGCTACGGCGGGGCTTGCCAGGATGACCTTTGCATCGGCGGTGCCGGACCTGCCCTTGAAATTGCGGTTAAAGGTCCTGACCGACACCTCTCCGGAGCCGGGGGCCTGCCCCATGCCTATGCAGGGGCCGCAGGTGCATTCCAGGATTCTAGCCCCCGCCGAAATCATGTCCGACAAAATCCCGCTTTCCGCCATCATGGCGAGCACCTGCCTCGACCCTGGCGATACGACGAGGCTCACGTC
>QGUT01000213.1 GCA_003242255.1 Bacillota bacterium | reverse complement strand
CATGTGCTTCGCTTCTTCTCCCACTGCCAAAATGGCTCCCGTATCCCTCTGGATGGCCACCACCGAAGGTTCCTTGAGCACTATACCTTTTCCTTTAACGTGCACGAGCGTGTTCGCCGTGCCCAGGTCTATCCCTATGTCCTTCGAAAAAGCCTTGAAAAGTCCAAACATTCGCTGCTACTCCTTTCCGCTTTGGTTGAAGTTCTCTTCTAGATAAGCCCTTTCTCTCTGAAGCTGAAGTAATTCGTGTTGCCGAAAATTACGTGATCCAATACGTCTATCCCGAGGATTTTGCCCGCCTCTACCAGTCTCCTGGTCACTTCCACATCTTCCCTGCTCGGAGTGGGGTCACCGCTGGGGTGGTTGTGGACCAGTATGACAGCGGCGCTGCTTCTTTTTATGGCTGGTTTGAATACTTCCCTCGGGTGAACGATAGAGGAATTAAGGCTGCCTACCGAAATATTTTCCACCGATATTACGCGGTTTTTCACATTCAGCAGGACTATCTTGAAGTGCTCCCTATCCAGAAAGCGCATCTCTTCCATTAATAATTTTTTCACGTCATCCGGTGAAGATATTACTTTGTCATCCGTCCGAAAATGGGACATAATCCTGCGCCCCAGCTCGACGGCCGCCTTAATCTGTATGGCTTTTGCGAGGCCTATTCCTTTGATTTTGGACAGTTCCTCGATGCTGGCTCCTGCCACAAATTCCAGGCCGGCCTTGCCGCCGTCCCCTTTTAAAACCCTCTGAGCCAGCACCAGGGCCGATTCGGTTCTGGTACCGGTTCTTATCATGAGGGCAAGGAGTTCCGCATCGCTCAACGCCGCGGCCCCGTATTTTTGCATGCGCTCTCGCGGCCTTATTTCTGGGGGTAGGTCCTTTATTTTCGGCGATGACACGAAAATTCCTCCCGCTTACAGGATTTTCACGCCAAAATGAGAAAGTACCAGGCTCAACTTGAAAAGAGGCAACCCTACGATATTATAATAGCACCCCTCTATCTTCTCTACAAGCAATGCTCCTTTCCCCTGAATTCCGTAAGCTCCCGCTTTATCCATAGGTTCGCCGGTTCGTATGTAATTTTCTATTTCTGCCGCATTAATGTCTTTAAACTTCACCCGGCTCTCTTCACAGGTCGTAACTTTCTCCAAAGTTGCCTTGTTTATCACCGCGATGCCTGTAAAAACCCTATGCCACCTGCCGCTTAGCCTTTCGAGCATCTCTCTCGCTTCTTCCTCATCCTTAGGTTTCCCCAAAATACAATCGTCCAAAGCCACTACGGTATCGGCGCCTATGACCAAGCCATCTTCCACTCGGTGCGCCACATCGACGGCTTTGCTCTCGGCGAGTTTCATCGCCGCCATATCCGGTTCTGTTCCGGGCGAAATCCTCTCTTCGATGGAGCTCGGAATGACTTCAAAATCCAGTCCAAGTTGCCTTAAAAGCTCTTGCCTTCTCGGGGAAGCCGAAGCCAGAATCAACTTGGGGCTCAAGCCACTGCTCACTTCGGCTCATCTCCTTCTGTCGTACGTTTCCACCAGGTCGATATTTGCCAAAAGCTTGTCCTTGGCGAAATTGGCCGCAAACCCGGTAAAGATTCCGGTAAAAATTGCCACTATCATCAAAAAGGGCAGGTAGTAATAAAGGCCAAAAGTGGAGAGGACAATGCTTGCCACCGTCACCTGGGCAAAATTGTGGGTCACGCTTCCCAAAATGCTTACGCCTACCAGGCTGAAGACGTTATCAAAATACTTGACGGCCATTCCCATTGTCAACGTGCTCAGCACCGCTCCCGAAAGGCTGTAAATCAGGCTCGACATCGAGCCTCCCAGGAGCGAACCTATCAAGCACCGCAATACGTTTACTCCCAGTCCTTCTTTAGTTCCGTAAATGATTATCGCCAGCAGGGAAATGATGTTGGCAAGGCCCAGCTTGGCTCCGGGTACAGGAAAAGGCACCGGTATCATGCCCTCTACGATGTGAAGGGCAACGCCTCCAGATACCAGCAGCGCCAGATATACCATTTTTTTTGTTCTAGCCATAAACATCATCCTCTAAAACGCCTTCAGAAACTCACGCCGTCCAGATCTCCGGTGGAGTCCCGACTTTCAATCTTTATGACGACTCGGTTCGGGAGGCATACCAGCGTCTGTCCCGGCCGAGATGCCCAGCCCTGGCGAATGCAATCCTTGTCAGGACAGTCGGAGGACACGACTCTCACCTTGTCTCTATCCACTTCGAGCACGAGATCGCCGATGACTCCCGGTACATTGAGCTGCATTTTGGGGCCGTCATTTCCCAGGGTTATCTTCTGGTATTGCTTTCCATTTATTTCTATAACAGCGTAAGTCTTTCCACCGGTAAAGCCGTAAATTTGGAATCCCGCAAAAATTGTCAAGGCCAACAAAAGAATTGTCGCAATTAAAATCTTGTCGCCTCTGGTCAGCATAAAAACCGCCTTCTCTCTCACATTATTTATAGTGTACCATATTTTTTCGGGGCAAGACAAGGGGAATTTTCACCTAGTTTTTGGCAATAAAAAAAGATTTTATGCCCCCAAAGGGGCATAAAATCTTTGCTTCCAGCTACC
>QGUT01000212.1 GCA_003242255.1 Bacillota bacterium | reverse complement strand
TGCATTTTGATTAACTAAATGATAAAATAGGTTTAGTGTTTTCAAGGGGGTGAGAAGCTTGCCAAATACAGCCTCAGCAAAAAAGAAGCTGCGCCAGGCTAAGAAGAGGACACTCCGAAACAGGCTCGTGAAATCCAAAGTCAAAGCGGCCATTAAAAAATTCAACGAAGCTCTGAAGTCTCAGGATGCAGAAGCCATCAGGAATGCCCTCGTCGGCGCAGTAAAAGCCCTTGACAAAGCCGCGGCAAAAGGTATTATCCATAAAAATACGGCAGCCCGCAAGAAATCCAGGCTGTACAAAAAGCTGAAAGAGTTCAGCATTGCCGTTTAATTAAACGCGTAAGCTTAGGCCTTACGCGTTTTATTTTGGGATATTTTCAAGACCAGCATCTCGAGGCCCTTCCTTTCTTCTATTCGGCCCCTTTTCAGTTCTACATCCAGCTGCTGGCAAAGCGACAAGATGTCCTTTAGCTGATCTGCCGTAAAATTTCTGGCCTGGGACAGCATCTTTTTTAAAGTATAAGGATGAAGATTTAATTCTTGCTGAAGTTCATTAAAAGTTTTGCCTTCGTTCGCTTTTACGGCAAAAAGGTTCATGAAGTACCTCGATATCATGAAGAGTATTATCAGCGATTTTTCCCCGGAGTACATAAGTTCGTTCAAGGTATTGACGGCCTGCGCAACCTTCCCCTCGGCCATGGCATCTATGAGGCTGAAAATATTGGCCTCGGTGGACCTGGACATGATGCGCTCCAGGTCCTTTTTTTCGATCCTGTTCTTTCCACCTACATAAGATACGGCCTTTTTTATCTCCCCATCCGCGTGATAAAGGTCGGAGGTAAACTGGGCCATGAAAGAAGCAGCGGAAGGTTCCATGGGTTTTCCGTGCTTTAAAGAACGGGACTCGATCCAGCGGACCTTATCTTTCAAATTCAAAGGTGCAAACTCCTTTACGAATCCTCTTTGCTGAAAGACCTTGAATATTTTTTTGCGCCGGTCCACCTTTTCGGCCGAAAAAATGAGGCACAGGTACGGAGGGGTGTTTTCCAGGAATTTTACAAAACGGTCTTCGCCCCCGCTTTTAGCCGCCGATTTTTTCCCTTCTTCGAGAAACACGGCTCTGTAAACCGCCACTACCCGCTTTTCGGCCAGCATCGGCGCGACCTGGGCGGCGCTGATGATATCGTCGTAGGTCGCCACTTCCCCGTCGAGCTTTTGAAAATCCACCGCCTCGTACGCTTCGGGGACATATTTATTTTTTATCTTTTCGACAGCTTCCATAATGAGTAATTTTTCCTGACCGTAAAACAAATAAAGTTCGCCCATCTCCGATTCCTCTTTTTAAGTCAATTTCGACCTATATTTTAACACCTTTAATGCCTTTTTAAAAGCCGCCTCTAGCTTTCAAAAAATTTTTTTAATTGCATTTAAAGCCCGGGCGAGATAAGCTTCCGGCGCTTTTCGCTCTACACCACCTTCATCGCCTTCCCAGCAGGCAAAGCACTCCAGAGTAATGGGTCCGCCAAAACCCGCCTTATTTAATTTAAACTTCACAGCTTCCCAGTCGATCTTGCCATCGCCCGGCATAAGGTGCAGGTCCTCCAGTCCGTCGTTGTCGTGGAGGTGCAGCGCCAAAAGGCGGTCAGCGTACTTTTCCAAAATCCCCAGTCCTCCGGACACCAAAAAGTCGTGGCCGCTGTCGTAGCAAAAGCCCAGATTTTCGTCGCCGATACTGCTAAAAACGTAGTCGAGATAATCGGGCCTTTCCACGTTTTCCAGGGCGAGCTTTACCCCTAACTTACCGGCTTCATCCAGAAGCCTCAAGAGCCTTTGAATTCCCGCATTTCCGGCGGGCAATTCGGGCCTTTTCCCCGCCGAAGGGTGGACGACAAGAACGGGTACTCCTGAGAGGGCGCAGCTCCTGATGCCTTCTAAAAGCATTTTTTCGTAAGCTTCGCCCTTTATCCCATCGTCCCACAGATAATTGGCGTGCTCGTAAGGCGCATGGGCATTGGCTATTTCAAGGCCGTACTTGCGCGCCAGATCCGGGTGTCTGGTCTTTTCTCCGTCTATTTCGACGAATTCGTCTCCCCACCACAGCATCACGCAGTCGAAACCGGCTTCGGCAATTAGGCGAAGCCGGACATCTATGGGAAGCCGGTACCCGAACCAGGCGAAGATGCCGTATTTTGCCATGGAATCGCCTCCTCAATATTCCTTATCTGCTTTATGGGTGTAGACCTCCACTCTATTTCCCCTGAGCTTGAAACTTACGGCCCCGTGAAGGTCGGTCCTGAAAACTTTTATTTTATTCTCCTCCAAGAGCTTTAACACTCTGGCGGAGGGGTGCCCGAAATTATTATTTTCTCCCGCCGAAATCACCGCAATCTTAGGATTAACTTTCTTTAAAAATTCTTCGGAAGTGGATGTGGCGCTGCCGTGGTGAGCCACCTTCAGGACGTCAGAACTCACATCGCAATCGGCTATTAAATCCTTTTCCCCATCAAACCCCAAATCTCCCGTAAAGAGAAAACTCAAACCCCGATACACCATCTTCAGGACTACCGAATTGTCGTTGTCGTCTTCGAAAAAGTGGTGGCCCGACG
>QGUT01000051.1 GCA_003242255.1 Bacillota bacterium | reverse complement strand
GCCATATTTAACGGCATAAAAGTGGCGAAAAAATTTGTGGAAAGCGACATACTTTCAGAAATTAAAGAAGTAATAAAGGAAACAGAAGGACAGGTGGGCTAGAATGTTCCACACGGAAATATGCGATCTGCTGAGGATAAAATATCCCATAATCCAGGGCGGCATGGCATGGGTGGCGACGGCTGAGCTGGCGGCGGCCACCTCCAATGCGGGAGGGCTGGGCGTCATAGGCGCCGGAAATGCTCCCGCCGAAGCGGTAAGGCGGGAGATAAAGAAGGTGAGGGAGCTCACCGATAAACCTTTCGGGGTAAACGTGTATTTCATGTCGCCCCATGTGGAGGAAGTGATGGAAGTCATCGTGGAAGAAAAGGTGCCCGTGATTACCACGGGAGCCGGCAGCCCCGGGAAGTACATTCCCCGTTTAAAAGAAGCGGGGGTCCGAGTCATCCCGGTAGTGGCATCGGTGGCCTTGGCCAAAAGGCTCGAGAAGGCAGGGGTAGATGCGGTTATTGCCGAAGGGATGGAATGCGGCGGCCATGTAGGCGATGTGACCACGATGGCGCTGGTCCCGCAGGTCGTCGATGCGGTGAAAATACCGGTGATAGCCGCCGGCGGCATAGCCGATGCCAGGGGGTTTTTAGCTGCTCTGGCCCTGGGAGCGAAGGGAGTGCAAATGGGAACCAGGTTCCTCTGTTCGGTCGAATGCGCCGTCCATGAAAATTATAAAAATGCGGTTTTGAATGCTTCCGACAGGAGCACTGTGGTGACGGGAATGTCTACGGGACACCCGGTCAGGGTGCTGAAAAACAAGCTGGCGAGAGAATTCGAACTTCTGGAAAAAAGGGGCGCTACAATAGAGGAATTCGAAGCTCTGGGAACGGGGAGGCTTAAGGCCGCTGTTGAAGGCGACGCCGAATACGGTTCCCTGATGGCCGGGCAGATCGCTGGCCTGATAGGCGATATAAAGCCGGTGAAGGAGATAATTGAGGAAATCGTGGAGGGCGCTGAAAAACTGCTGGCTGAGATGGCGTCAAAGTGGAGGTAATATTCATGGGAAAGGTGGCTTTTTTATTCGCGGGCCAGGGGGCCCAGTACGTGGGCATGGGCCTGGATCTTGCGAAAAACTTTAAGAAAGCCCGGGAAATCTTCGAAAGGGCCGATGAGGCTCTGGGCTATAAAATCTCCGATTTATGCTTCTACGGGCCCGAGGAGAAACTAAAAGAGACCGCCAATACCCAGCCGGCCGTGCTGACCCACAGCCTGGCGTGCTATTTTCTGTTAAAAGAAGAAGGCATAGTGCCCGATGTGGTGGCAGGACTGAGCTTGGGGGAATATGCGGCCCTGGTGGCGGCAGAGGCATTGAATTTTGAAAATGCCGTGAGGCTGGTGAGAAAGCGCGGGATCTATATGCAGGAGGCCGTGCCCCTGGGCGAGGGGGCCATGGCGGCCGTAATCGGCCTTCCGAGGCAGGAAGTGGTGGAAGCCTGTAAAATGGCTTCCGATGAGGGAGTGGTGGAAGCCGCCAACTTCAACAGTCCCAGTCAGATCGTTATTTCTGGCCACGTGAAGGCGGTGGAAAAGGCTTTAAAAATAGCGAGAGAAAAAGGAGCAAAAAAAGCAGTCATGCTCTCTGTCAGCGCACCTTTTCACTGCAGCCTGCTTAAAACTGCCGGAGAAAAATTAAAAGAAGAGCTGGAGAAAACGAAAATTGAGCCAGCCCGAATTCCCGTCGTTTCTAACGTGACGGCGGAAGCGGTAAAGGACCCGCTAAAAATAAAAGAACTTTTAGTAAAGCAGGTCAGTTCTCCGGTGCTCTGGGAAGACAGCATCCTCCGGATGAAGGAAATGGGCGTCGATACTTTTGTGGAATTGGGCCCCGGGAGAACCCTTTCCGGTTTGGTGAAGAAAATCGACAGGAGGCTGACCACTTTGAACGTGGAGGATTCGGAGTCCTTTTCCAAGGTAATAGACTATTTCAGGGGGAATGGCTGATGGATTTGTCGGGAAAGGTGTGCCTTGTTACCGGTGGTTCTAGAGGCATCGGCAGGAGCATAAGTATTAAATTGGCCCGGCTGGGTGCGAGAGTGGCCCTGAATTACAAATCGAACGAAGAGCAGGCCCAAAGGGTGGTATCCGAAATCGAGAGCTTCAACGGCGAAGCTGCGGCCTTTAGGGCTGATGTGGCGGATTACCAGCAGGCCTCGCAGATGGTGGATGAAGTCGTCCAAAAGTTCGGCCGGATAGACATCCTGGTTAACAACGCGGGCGTAACCAGGGACGGGCTGCTGCTGAGGATGGACGAAAGAGACTGGGATGAGGTGATAAATACCAATCTGAAAGGCATGTTCAACACCACCAAAAGCGCGGTTAAGTTTATGGTAAAGCAGCGCTGGGGGAGGATTATCAACATTTCTTCGGTGGTCGGCATCTACGGCAACGCAGGGCAGGCCAATTACGCCGCAGCCAAGGCCGGCGTGATTGGATTTACAAAGTCTTTGGCGAAAGAGCTTGGCAGCAGGGGGATCACGGTAAATGCCGTAGCTCCCGGTTTTATAAGGACCGACATGACTTCCGAATTGCTGAAGAAGGCTGGAGAAAATTTGGTCGTGGAGAAAATCCCCTTAAAAAGGATAGGCGAGCCGGAGGACGTGGCAAATTTAGTAGCTTTTCTTGTTTCAGAGGAGGCCAATTATATAACCGGTCAGATTATCGCTATTGACGGTGGTCTCACTTTATAATATTTTAGAATAAGGAATACACCAATGTGTAAACTAAGGTGGGCGAAACAATTTCACTCCACAGGAAGGGGGTGAATCGATGGAGGTCTTGGAGAGAGTAAAGAAGATCATCGCCGACCAGCTGGGCATCGATGAAGATGATGTGGTGCCTGATGCTTCCTTTATCGATGACCTGGGCGCAGATTCTCTGGACATTGTGGAATTGATAATGGCTTTTGAAGAAGAGTTTGATTTAGAAATTCCCGATGAGGATGCCGAGAAGATTAAAACCGTTCAGGATGCCGTAGATTACATAAAAAACCGCATTTCATGAGCCTTACCGTAAGTCCCGTGATAAATCGCGGGACTTACTTTGAATAAGGGCATTCTGGGGGAGAACAATAATGAAAAAGCAAAGAGTTGTTGTTACGGGCTTGGGGGTCATATCTCCGGTCGGTACCGGCAAGGAAAGGTTTTGGAAATCCCTGCTGGATGGAAAATCCGGCATCGATCATATCACTCGCTTCGAATGCGAAGATTTTCCCACGAGGATTGCGGGCGAAGTCAGAGACTACAACCCTGAGGACTTTATTGAAAAAAAGGAATTGAAAAGGTTAGATCGATTCGCCCAGTTTGGCATAGGAGCGGCCAAAATGGCCATCGAGGATGCGAAACTGGACCTTTCGTCGACCGATCCCGCCAAAATCGGAGTAGTGATGGGGTGCGGCATAGGTGGCACTGAGACCTGGGAGGAACAGACCAAGATTTTCCTGGAAAAAGGCAACCGTCGCGTGAGCCCTTTTTTTATCCCGATGTTGATTTCCAACATGGCATCGGGGCAGATATCGATGGCTCTGAACATCAAAGGGCCAAATTTCACGGTAACTACCGCCTGCGCCTCCGGTACCACTGCCATTGGACAGGCTTTCAGGATACTGCAAAACGGTGAAGCGGACGTGATGCTGGCGGGAGGAACGGAAGCCCCAATAACCCCGATGGCTTTTGCAGGTTTTTCCGCCATGAAGGCCCTTTCTACCCGAAATGAGGAGCCTGCCAAAGCGTGCAGGCCCTTCGACAGAGACAGGGACGGGTTCGTCATGGGAGAAGGAGCGGCGGTGCTGGTGCTGGAAACGCTGGAACACGCCAAGAAAAGGGGAGCCCGTATATACGCGGAAATATTGGGCTACGGAGCTACCGCCGACGCATACCACCTGACCCAGCCAGCGCCGGAAGGAGAAGGTATCCAGAGGGCAATGCGGGCCGCCCTGGAAGATGCCGGGATTAAGCCGGAAGAAGTAGATTACATCAATGCCCACGGTACTTCTACTCCTCTCAACGATAAATTCGAAACTTTTGCTATAAAGAAAGTATTTGGAGAACATGCGTACAGGCTGCTGATAAGTTCCACAAAATCTATGATAGGGCACCTGTTGGGGGCGGCGGGAGCTGTAGAAGCCGTAGCGACAGTGATGACGGTCTATACTGACGAAGTGCATCCGACAATAAATTACGAAAACCCGGACCCGGATTGCGATTTGAATTACGTGCCCAACGTGGCCGTAAGGAAGAAGGTAAATTACGCCCTTTCCAATTCAATGGGTTTCGGCGGTCACAACGCCACCCTGTTGATCGGGAAAGTGAAAAATTAGTTTTTGTAAAGAGGTTTTACGATGGTTATCGACGAAAGAAGGAAGGAACAGCTAAAAAAACTGGAAGATGTCCTAGGAGTCCACTTTGAGAACCTGGACATATTAAACCAGGCCTTGATCCATCCGTCGTATGCATACGAGAAAGGCCTGCCCCACAACGTGCACAATCAGAGGCTGGAGTTTTTAGGTGATGCAGTTTTAGAATTGGTGATAAGCGAGTGGATTTACAAGGATTACCCTAACTATACTGAAGGAGAACTCACTAAATTAAGGGCGCTACTCGTATGCGAAGAAAGCCTGGCATTGCTTTCGCGGGATTTGAATCTGGGGGATTACCTGATAATAGGAAAAGGCGAAGAAATTACAGGGGGCAGGAAAAAGGATTCCATCCTGGCCGACACCTTTGAAGCCCTGGTAGGTGCCATGTACTTGGACAGGGGTTTGGAGACGGTGGCGGCTTTTATCAGGGATAAGTTCAGAACGATCGTAGAGAAAGCAAAAGCAGGCGAACTTTCGAACGATTACAAAACTTTTCTGCAGGAGATGCTCCAGAGGATATCACCCGATAAAATAACCTATACGGTCGTGAAAGAGGAAGGACCCGACCACGACAAGACCTTTTTCGTCGAGGTCAGCTGGAAGGACGACGTTTTGGGTAGCGGCAGCGGCAAGAGCAAAAAGGAGGCGGAACAGAAGGCAGCTAAATCCGCAATAAGATTCTTAAAAAAAAGAAACATAATAAAATGATAGTGATATCTTAGAAGGAATTTTGCGGAACTTATAGAATATATTAATTAAAAAATTTAAGGGGGTATATGGAGAATGGAAGTACTAAAAGTATCAGCTCAATCAAAACCCAAGGCCGTTGCTGGTGCTCTGGCAGCCGTCCTGAGGGAAAAGGGAGTGGCTGAACTTCAGGCGGTGGGAGCCGGAGCTGTCAATCAAGCGGTAAAGGCAATTGCGATTACCAGAGGTTTTGTGGCTCCTAATGGTATCGATCTGGTTGCCGTGCCTGCCTTTGCAGAGATTGAAATTGACGGAGAAGAAAGAACAGCGATTAAATTTATAGTAGAACCCCGATAAGGTCTTTTGGAAGTGAAATACCTGTCTTTTCAAAGACAGGTATTTTTATTTTGCTCACCGTATGGTAAAATCTAAAGGGTAAAAAAAGGGTTGACCTTAAAGGAGGTTTACCTTTTGTATTTAAAAAGGATCGAACTGCAAGGTTTTAAATCCTTTGCGGACAGAATAGACATAGAATTTCAACCTGGAATTAACGCTGTGGTGGGCCCTAACGGCAGCGGCAAAAGCAACATTACTGACGCCATCCGGTGGGTATTGGGAGAACAGAGCATCAAAACCTTAAGAGGGTCTAAACTGGAGGACGTCATATTTTCGGGAAGCCAAAAGCGAAAACCCATGGGCATGGCTGAAGTATCGATAGTGCTGGACAATTCCGATCATATGCTTCCGCTGGAATATTCAGAGGTTTGCATAACCCGGCGGGCCTTCCGGTCTGGCGAAAGTGAATTTTATCTCAACAAAGTTCCCTGCCGGTTGAAGGATATTCAGGAACTCTTCATGGATACGGGGATAGGGAAGGACGGCTACTCCATCATAAGTCAGGGCGAAGTGGACGAGTTTTTGATGGCGAGGCCCGAAGAGAGGCGGCTGATATTTGAAGAAACCGCCGGAATTATGAAACACAGGGCCAGGAAGCGTGAAGCGGAAAAAAAGCTAGAAGAGACTATGGCAAATTTGTCGAGAGTAGATGACCTATTGGCGGAAATAAAATCGCAGCTAGACCTCTTGTTTTCCCAGCGGATGAAGGCTCTGGAGTACAAAAGATTGACGGAGCGCCAGAAGCTGCTGGAAGTAAATCTCCATCTACTGGAAATTGAAGAGATCCGAGAAAAATTGGCCCAGGTTGAATCGGAATTGCAGAAAAAAAGTAAGGCTTTATTTCAGATCAAGGACAAAAAGGTGCTTTTGGAGGATGAACTCGTACATATCAAAGAAGAGTGGGCCGAAAAACAAAGTGAATGCGAAAGGCTCCAGAGCGAATTTTTCCAAAAAAATGCGGAGAAAAATGAAATTGAAAAGGAAAAAAAGTGGCAGAGCGAAAGGCTCCAGCAATTGAAGGATAGCCTGGGTGATATGGAGAAAAAACTTGATGCTTTAAAAGAAAAGCTTCTGGATGCCCAGGGTAACCTGTGTTCTAAGGTAGAAAAACTCGAGGGAAAAGTTAAGGAGTTAAATGAGGTTGAATCCAATTTACGCCAGAAGGAAAAAGAACTGGCATCTTTAGATCATGAGATAAAGGAAAAGCAAGCTGCGGTGGAAAGTCTAAAAGGCGATGTAATAGACCTCCTGAATTCAGCCTCAGAGGTAAAAAATACCATAGCCAGTCTCAACACTATGAAAAACAACATGCAAAAGCGTCTGCAGCAGATAGAAGAGGATCTAAAAAGGATAAACGAGGCTAAAACCCTCACCTCAAAGGAACTGGAGGCGATTGAAAACAAGCTGTCCGATTTAAAGAATACTCTTTCTAGTTTAAACGAAAAGATTGAATTTGAACAGAAATTACTGAGCCAGAAGAATATGGAATACGGCGAAAAGAGCAAATTGCTGCAGGAAAAAATAATTTTGCTGAACCAGCTAAAATCCCGTTACAAAGCCCTAGAGGAGATAAACCAGAGCTATGAAGGGTATCAACTGGGAGTAAAAAACCTTTTGTCCCATCTTAATGCTGGAAAGGTTTGCTTAAAAGGGATTTACGGGACCGTCGCTGACATTATAAAAGTCGACAGAACGTTGGAGACCGCCATCGAGGCCGCCTTGGGCGGGGCCTTGCAAAACGTGGTGTGCGATAGCGAACAGGACGCTAAAGAAGCTATTGAATACTTAAAGCAGAACAACCTGGGTAGGGTGACCTTTCTTCCCCTTACCTCGGTAAAACCCAGGGCGTTGAGTCCCCATGAAGAATGGGTGCTTTCAGCCCCCGGCTGTGTGGGCATCGCTTGCGAACTGGTGGAATACGATAGAAAGTTCAGTCCGGTTCTGCTCCACCTATTGGGACGGGTGATCGTAGCAGAAGATATTGATAAGGCCCTGGAGATAGCCAGGAACACGGATTTTGGCATTAAAATTGTGACCCTGGAAGGGGAAATTATAAATCCCGGCGGCTCGATTACCGGCGGCAGTCTGAAAAGATCTAGCCTGCTCTTGAGCCGAAAAAGGGAATTTGAAGAAATAAAGGAAAATCTAAGACAAGTAGAAGGCGAGATAAGTGAATTAAAAAACGCCATAAGCCGAATCGAAAAAGCCCTGCGGACTTCTCAAGAATCCATCGATACCATGAGCAAAAGCATATATTCCTGCAACCAGGATATAGCTAGCCTCGAAAAAGAAAAAGCCGAGAAAAATGGACTTATAAGGGAAAGGTTGGAGAGGCAAAGGATATTGGAACTTGAGAAAAAGCAGATAGAAGAAGAATTAAAAGAAATAGAACTCGAGATTTCGAAAGTTGAGCAGAATAAGAATTCACTCGAGAAGCAAAATAGAGAGCGCCAGCTTAAAGTTGAAAGTTTGGAACGGGAAATAAAAGAAAGGGAAAGGTTAAAGGAAGGACTTGAAAATGAAATAAATAATTTGAGGGCAATTCTAAACGATGTCAGGCAGGAAAAACTCGGGCTAAAATATCAAATTCAAAACCTTGAACAGAATTTAAGCGAGTGGCAGAAGCAGCAGAACGAAATAATTCAAAACTTGAATTCAGTTCGGGCGGCAATAGGGACTACGGAAAGTAAAATTCAGGAATTACAAAACCGACTAGAGGAGAATGCGGAAAAACAGGCAAATCTACAAAATGCGCTGAACGAAGTAAAAAGCCAGAAGGAAAAGCTGGACGGGAAGCTGGAGTCGCTGCAGAAGAAAATAACCGGCCTGGAGCGGGCGGAAAAGAGAGAGCAGAATGCCATAGCCGAGTTGAGGATAAATGAAACCTCTCTAAGAGTGCACATGGAAAATCTTGAGGCGATTTTAATGGAAAAATATTCCATGTCCCTCCGAGATGCTTTAGAATTAAAAGAAGACCTGGGCAGTGGTGAAAAAATAAAACAGGAACTTTTCGCGGTCAAGACAAACATTGAGGAACTGGGGCCCGTTAATTTGAGTGCCATCGAAGATTATGAAAACCTAAAGGCAAGGTACGATTTTATGAAGAGCCAGAGGGATGACCTTCTTCAGGCGAAGATGAAACTCGATGACCTGATAAAGGACTTGACAAGGACCATGGAAGAGATGTTTTTAAACACTTTCAGAAAGGTTCAAGCTGAGTTTAAAAAAGTATTCGTGGAACTTTTCGGAGGCGGCAAAGCCGAGTTGGTTTTGGAAGACGAGGTCAATCCCCTGGAGTCCGGTATTGAGGTAATTGTACAGCCGCCCGGGAAGAAACTCCAGAGCCTGTCCCTCCTCTCCGGAGGCGAAAGAGCTCTCACGGCCATAGCTATTCTCTTTTCGATACTGAATATCAAAGCGACGCCTTTTTGCGTCCTAGATGAAATAGAAGCTGCTCTGGACGATGCCAATATAGACCGATTTACCCGCTATTTGAAAAAAATAGCCGAGCGCACTCAGGTTATAATAATAACTCACCGGAAGGGCACGATGGAAGTGGCCGATGCCCTGTATGGCGTAACTATGGAAGAGACGGCGGTGTCAAAGCTGGTCACCGTGAAACTGGAGGAAAACCGGAAAGGATGATGAAAAATGGGCATTTTTGATACTTTAAAACAGAGCCTTGCTAAAACCAGGAACGCTTTGGCTGCGAAAGTCGAGAGCCTTTTGAAATTTTCCGCAAAGATAGATGAGGATACTTTGGAAGAACTGGAAGAAATCCTGATAACTGCCGATTTGGGTGTAAGTGCTACAGAAAAACTAATGGCTGAACTCAGGGAGAAAGTCAGAGCGGAAAAGATACGATCCGCGGAGGAGTTAAAAGAGGCTTTAAAAGATGAGATCATAAAGGTCTTTCCAGAAAAAAAGCTGGATATAGTGTCTCCTGCGATTATCCTGGTGGTGGGGGTAAACGGCGTTGGAAAAACCACCACCATAGGGAAGCTGGCTTACCGATTTAAGTCGGAAGGCAAGAAAGTAATTCTGGCTGCTGCGGACACCTTTAGGGCCGCAGCGGCTGAACAGCTTTCGGTCTGGGGCAACAGAGTGGGCGTGGACGTCATAAAGCACCAGGAGGGAGCGGACCCGGCGGCGGTTTTATACGATGCGATCCAGGCGGGCAAGGCCCGGCGGGCGGATATAATTATCTGCGATACGGCGGGCAGATTGCACACCAAGAAAAACCTGATGGAAGAACTAAAAAAGCTTTACAGGGTAAGCGAAAAAGAATACCCCGATGCCCAGATCGCGAGTCTCCTGGTGCTGGATGCCACTACCGGGCAAAACGGCATAGCCCAGGCGCGAATTTTCAAAGAAGCTGTAAACATTTCGGGCATAATTCTCACTAAGATGGACGGCACGGCTAAGGGCGGCGTTGCCGTCGCAGTAGCTTCGGAATTAAATCTTCCGGTGTTCTTTATAGGAGTTGGCGAAAAGCTGGAAGACCTGCAGGAGTTCGATCCGAAGGCCTTTGTGGAAGCCATACTTTAAAATAATTGTTGACTTAGTTTGCTTAGTTGTATAAAATTAGGTTGTAAAGCGTTAGGACTTTACAGGTGAAAAAATGGCGGATCTGGTGCGGATAAGCCTTCTTTATGATTTTTATGGGGCCTTTTTGACCGAAAAGCAAAGGGAATTTTTCGAACTGCATTTTTTTAAAGACTGGTCTTTTGGCGAAATTGCGGAGAATTTCGGTGTTACCCGGCAGAATGTCTCTGATGTGATACACCGTTCTACGGCCCCCTTTTATA
>QGUT01000050.1 GCA_003242255.1 Bacillota bacterium | reverse complement strand
CCGCTTCGACGAAAGGGGCATTGCCGATCCCCTCATCGGCTCGGTGCACGACCCCATATACCAGGGGGCCGGCCCTCTGGGAATAGCGGGGATACCGCAGCCCAAGCCCGGAGCGGTGACCAAAGCTCACGGCGGGGTGCTCTTTATAGACGAGATAGGAGAACTGCACCCGGTGCAATTGAATAAGCTTCTAAAGGTGCTGGAAGATCGAAAGGTGTTTTTGGAAAGCGCCTACTACAGCAGCGAAGACCCCAACATACCCCTTTACATTCACGAAATTTTTCAGAAAGGTTTGCCGGCGGACTTCAGGCTGATAGGCGCCACCACCCGGATGCCCCATGAAATTCCTCCTGCCATCCGCTCCCGCTGCGTGGAGATTTTTTTCAAGCCCCTCAGCCCCGAAGATATCGGTAAGATAGTGGTGAATGCGGCTTCCAAGATATCTTTCGAAATCGAAGATAGAGCAGTCGAAACCATTAAAAAGTACGCCACCAACGGGCGGGAAGCGGTCAACATACTGCAGATGGCAGCGGGCCTGGCGCAGATCGAAAAGAGGAAAACCATCGAGCTGAAGGACGTGGAATGGGTGATAAACAGCGGCCAGTATTCGCCGCGGCCGGAAAAGCGGGTGCCGTCCAGCCCTCAGGTGGGGTGTGCCAATGGCCTCGCGGTTTACGGCCCCAACATGGGAACGTTGATGGAAATAGAAGCCATAGCCATTCCCGCAGAAAAAGGCAAGGGCAGGCTCACGGTGACGGGAATTATGGAAGAAGAGGAAATGGGAGGCGAGACGCATAGGTTACGGCGAAAGGCCACCGCCCGGGGGGCCGTGGACAACTGTTTGACTGTACTTAGAAGCTATCTGGGAGTAAGGCCGGAAGATTACGACATACACATAAACTTTCCGGGAGGCGTCCCCGTAGACGGGCCGTCAGCCGGAATTACGGTGGCCACGGCCATATACTCGGCCATCACTAAAATTCCCGTGAACAATTTAGTGGCTATGACGGGAGAACTGTCCATCCGGGGCTATGTGAAGCCGGTGGGAGGGATCGTGGCGAAGATAGAAGCCGCAAAAGCGGCCGGCGCCAGTACGGTAATAATACCAAGGGAAAATTGGCAGGACCTTTTTAAAACCTCGGAGGTGAAAATTTTGCCGGTGGACAGGATAGAAGAAGTGATAGAATATGCCCTGGTAAATGAAAAAATGGCTTTAGCTTTCGGAAGGAATTGAAAAAGGCAGGGACCATCTTGCGCCCCTGCTTTTCTTTTCTAGTGTGTCGTAGGCCTTGGTATTTATTGCTGAAAGTTTAATATTCATAGTATAATAGAAATAGAACAGACAAAAAAAGATGAAAGGGGTTTGCCCATGGGAATAATTTTTGACCCCTCGGTGGAGCACAGGATAATGGTGTGCGTGACTCCACAGAAGAGCTGCGAGAGGCTTATTAAGAGGGGTGCATCGATAGCTAGAGAGCTGGGAGGGGAATTTTGCGTAGTATACGTAAACAAATCGGAAGACCTCAATAAAGATCTGAAGCAGCACAAAATACTGCTGGAACTCTTCGAAATGGCCAAAAACTTAGGAGGAACGGTTTCGATCCTGGCCGGGAAAAAGGTATACCAGACCCTGGCCGATTATGCGATGAATAACAGGATAACCCACATAATTGTAGGCAAATCCCTGCAATCGGCTTTTGATATGCAAAAAAACGGCGATGTGATAAATCCTTTGATTAAAGCCGTTGAAAAAAACGGTATCGTGGTGGAAATAGTGGAGTAGGGGGTCACCTTTTTGAAAGGTTTTCTGGGCAAGATTATTGAAGGACTGCACCAAAAGGATAAGAGCCTTTTTATGTATGTGAACCAAAAAATCAAGTGCCGGCCTTTAGATGCGATAATGCCTCGCATAACCCACCTGGGCGGCGCCACCTTTTCAGTGCTCCTGTGCGCCTTTCTTTATCTGTTTGGAAAGGAAGAAGCCAGGCTTGCTGCGAGCGAAGCCTTTTTCGCGCTCACGGGGAGCCAGGGGTTGGTGCAGCTCTTTAAAAGGAGCATTTCCAGAAAAAGGCCGTACATGGTTCTGCCCAACGTAAATACGTTCTGGCGAAAGCTTTTGAAAGACCACTCCTTTCCATCAGGGCATACCGTTGCGGGCTTTTGCCTGGCAGTCGTATTTTCCCTTCATTTTCCTGCGTACAGGTATCCCATATATTCGCTGGCGACATTGGTAGGGATTTCCAGGATATACACCGGGATGCATTACCCCTCCGACGTGCTCAGCGGAGCTTTTCTCGGCACTACTTTTGCTCTGCTGACGCATAGCCTGAAAAAACTTTTGGGAACTTGAAAATAAGGAGGTCCGTTTATGGATATTGAAAAAGCCATAGAACAGAACGTGCAGCCTCTGATAAATTCGGTTTGTGAAATTTTAAAGATACGGAGCGTCGAGGGGCCGCCGCTCGAAGGCAAGCCTTTCGGCGAAGGAGTGGCCCAGGCCCTCGACTATGCGCTGAACCTGGCCAAGAGTTTTGGACTTAGGACCAAAAATCTGGACAACTACGCGGGATGGGCCGAGTGGGGCGAAGGCGATGAAATGGTGGGCATACTGGTTCACCTGGACGTGGTGCCGGAAGGCTCGGGCTGGACCTATCCTCCCTTCGGCGGCGAAATCCACGATGGAAAGATTTACGGCCGGGGGGCTTCGGACAATAAGGGCCCTGCTATGACGGCCATCTACGCTTTGAAAGTTTTGAAAGATGCCGGGGTGAAGTTCAACCGGCGGGTACGGGTGATATTCGGCACCAACGAGGAAAGCGGGATGAAATGCATAAAATATTATCTGGAGCACGATGAAGAGCCCACCATGGCTTTTTCGCCCGACGCCGAATACCCCATTATAAATGGCGAAAAGGGTATCCTGACCTTTTCTCTGGCTTGCGATTTTGGAAAGGACAAGAAGGCGAATAAGGGGATAACGATCGTCTCTCTGGAAGGCGGCCATAGGCCCAACATGGTGCCCGATTACGCCGAGGCGGTTTTGAAGGGCGATGCCGGTTATGTAGAGGACAAGCTGATGAAATTCATAGAAAAGACCGGGTACGATCTTAAACTTTCGAAAACCGATGGCACTCTAGTCGTCAACTCTCACGGTGTTTCAGCCCATGGGAGCACTCCTCACAAGGGGAAAAATGCGATAATGCAGCTAGTCGCTTTTCTCTCGGAACTTGACATCGATGATGAAAGCCAAAAGGATTTCCTCCTCTTCCTGGACGAGAAAATTGGCCTTGATACAACCGGAAAGGGATTGGGTGTCGATTTTTCCGATGACATATCGGGGCCGCTTACCTTCAATGTGGGGACGATCCGGATGGATGACAAATCCGGCGAAGTCGTCGTGAACATCCGTTATCCCATAAAGTGCAAAGGGGAAGACGTGATATCCAAGATAAGGGAAAATCTGCGGGACGGAATCCGCGTCGAAAAGGTATCCGACAGTCCCCCGCACTACGTCCCTGAAGACAGCACCATAGTGAAGAGCTTAAAGGCGGCTTATGAAAAGGTGACGGGGGAAAAGGCTTACTGTTTTTCTATCGGAGGCGGAACTTACGCGAGAAAGCTCAAAAACGCGGTGGCTTTCGGGCCCGGTTTCCCCGGCAAGCCGGAAGTTGCCCATGAAAAGGACGAATACATAGAGATCGAGGACCTCGTAAAGAACCTGAAGATCTACGCCTATGTGCTCTTGGAGCTCGTAAGCTAAATACTTAGGGTAATGTGGAGTGAATACAATGCAACTCCAGAGATTGGCCGATCCAGCCGTAGATAGACTGTTTGAAGCGATAGCGCTGTTGAAGACCAAAGAAGAATGTTACCGGTTCTTTGAGGACATCTGTACCATAGCAGAGGTAAAGGCCATGGCCCAGAGGCTTCAGGTGGCCGAGATGTTAGAAGCCGGGTTTACGTACAGCGATATTGCCGAAAAGACCGGGGCCAGCACTGCTACCATAAGTAGGGTCAAGCGCTTCTTAAACTACGGCGCCGATGGTTACAAGATGATTTTGGAGAGATTAAAGGAATTGGATGAGAAAAAAAAGTAGCGTGGCTTCCACGCTACTTTTCTGTAGGAGGTAAAGATGAGCTTTTTATCCGAATTGAACGAAGCACAAAAAAAAGCGGTGACGCATCCGGGAGGACCCCTTTTGGTCCTGGCAGGGGCCGGGAGCGGCAAGACTCGGGTGCTGACCTACCGAATTGCATATCTGATCCAATGCATGGGAGTAAACCCGAGCAGCATAATGGCCATAACCTTTACCAACAAGGCTGCTGAGGAGATGAAGGAGAGGATCGAAAGGCTGATCCCCTGGGCCAAAGGGATGCTGGTCAGCACCTTCCATTCGGCCTGCGTCCGCTTTTTAAGGTCCGACATAGAAAATTTGGGCTACGACAGGAATTTCGTGATATTCGACACCCAGGACCAGCAGGTGGTTGTGAGGGACTCCATAAAAGCGCTGGGGCTGGACGACAAGAAGTACTCACCTCAGGCGGCCTTAAATTTTATAGGAAGGGCGAAGGACAAGCTGCTCACCCCAGAGGAATGCTACGACAGGGCCAAGGACATAAGGGAAAAAACCTTTGCGCGGATATACGAACACTATCAGAAAAAACTGAAGGAATTGAACGCCCTGGACTTCGACGACCTCATCATGAAGACGGTGGAACTCTTTAAGGAATGTCCTGAGGTACTTTCCCGCTATCAGACGAAGTTCGAGCACATATTGGTGGACGAGTACCAGGACACGAACAGGGCCCAGTACGTCCTCGTGAAAATGCTGGCCGAAAAGCACAGAAATCTGTGCGTGGTAGGGGATGACGACCAGAGCATATACAGCTTCAGGGGTGCGGACATCCGAAATATCCTGGATTTCGAGGAGGATTTTCCGGATGCCACCGTTATCAGGCTCGAGCAGAATTACCGTTCTACTCAGAACATACTTGATGCGGCCAACAGCGTGATAAGCCACAATTTCGGCAGAAAGAAGAAGAATCTGTGGACAGAAAACGGCAGGGGTGAAAAAATTTATCTTGCAACATTGGAAAACGAACACGAAGAAGCCTTTTTCATTGCCCGGGAAATAGACAGGCTAGTGGGCTTAAGGAAATTCGAATATAAAGATTTTGCGGTGCTCTACCGGACCAACGCCCAGTCCCGCGTGCTGGAAGACATGATGGTCAAGGCGGGAATACCTTATAGGATTGTAGGAGGCCTGAAATTTTATCAGCGGAAAGAAATAAAAGACCTTTTGGCGTATCTCAGAGTTGTGGCAAATCCTTCCGATGACATAAGCCTTTTGAGGATCATAAACGTGCCCCGGAGAGGCATAGGCGAGTCGACCATCAATGAACTGAAGAGGATCGCCCAGGAAAAAGAAAGGCCCATATTCGAGGTGATAAAAGAAGGGTCTTACAATTTCTCATCGAGGGTGTCTTCAAAACTTAAAAATTTTGCGGGTATGATCGATGATTTTATAGAAAAACAGGGATCTTTCTCGATTCCGGACCTGATAGCATATATCCTCGAAAAGACGGGGTACGTGGAGGAACTGGAAGCCGAGAATACTCCGGAAGCCCAGAGCCGTATAGAAAACTTGAGAGAAATGGTGGGCGTGGCCGAAGAATTCGAAAGGAAGTATGAGAACCCGAGCCTCCAGGACTTTCTCGCCGAAATCGCCCTGGTCTCCGACGTGGACCAGCTGGACGACGAGAAGAACGCGGTTGTTTTGATGACCCTCCACAGCGCCAAAGGCCTCGAGTTTCCGGTGGTTTTTTTAAGCGGCATGGACGAAGGCATCTTTCCCCACTCCCGGTCGATGTTCGACGAGGACGAACTGGAGGAAGAGCGCCGGCTTTGTTACGTGGGGATTACCAGGGCAAAAAGAAGGCTTTACCTTACGAGGGCATGGAGGCGAAACCTCTACGGAAACACATCCTTTTATTCGGCTTCCAGGTTCATCGACGAAATACCGGCAAGGCTTTTGAAGGAAATCGGCATGGATGACGATACTTTGGATGAGGAAAGAGAAGAGCAAGTAAAAGAATCAAAGCCGGTGGTATCTTTCAATCCGTCGATAAAGCAACCACAGGAGATGGCGAAGCAGAAGGTGCTGGTATTAAACCCGGGAGACCGGGTGAAGCACTCCAAATGGGGCGAAGGCGTGGTAACCGCTGTCTACGGCAAAGGAGAAGATGCGGAAGTCGCGGTAAATTTCGCGTCGGAAGGGACAAAACGCCTCCTGTTAAAATATGCTCCCATTGTAAAAATATAAAAATAGGAAATTCTGCTTGAGAGGATGGAGTGTATGAAAAAGTCCGAAGCCGAAAAGAGAATTAAGGAATTGCGGGACCTCATAAACTATCACAACAGGCAGTATTACGTGTACGACAATCCGGTTATTTCCGATGCGGAATACGACAAGCTGATGAGGGAACTGGAAGAACTCGAGAAAAAGTTTCCGGAACTTATAACTCCCGATTCTCCCACCCAGCGGGTCGGAGGGGAACCGCTTCCCTATTTCGCGCAGGTGGTCCACCGGACTCCCATGATGAGCCTCGCCAACGCTTTTAGCGCCGATGAACTGAGAGACTTTCACAGGCGGGTAGTCGGGACCGTGGGGGAAGACGTGCAGTATGTGGTAGAACTTAAGATCGACGGCCTGGCCATATCCATCACTTACGAAAACGGGCTTTTCAAGACCGCATCTACCAGGGGCGACGGCCTGGTGGGGGAAGACGTGACCCAGAACGTCAGGACCATAAAGAGCGTGCCGCTGAAACTGGATTTCCCGGAAGGTCAGGCACCGGCCGTCCTGGAAGTCCGGGGAGAGGTATACCTGCCTAAGGAAGATTTCAGGAAGCTCAACGAAGAAAGAGAGGAAGAGGGGCTTCCCCTTTTCGCCAACCCCAGAAACGCCGCGGCCGGTTCCCTGAGGCAGCTGGACCCGAAGATAACCGCCAAAAGGCCGCTGGCCGTTTTCATGTATCAGTTGGGATATGCGGAAGGAGTAGAATTCGAAACTCATTACGAAGTGCTGGAGTTTTTCAAAAAAATCGGCCTGCGCGTGAACCCTCACGTAGTGCTTTTCGACAAATTCGATGATGTGGTGGACTACTGCCTCAGCTGGAACGAAAAACGCCACGACCTTCCCTACGAGATCGACGGCATGGTGATAAAGGTGAATTCCTTGAGACAGCAGGAAATTCTGGGGGCCACCGCCAAAAGCCCCCGCTGGGCGATAGCGTACAAGTTTCCGGCGGAACAGAAGACGACCGTCGTAAAGGATATCATAGTGAGGGTTGGAAGGACCGGGGTCCTCACTCCCACGGCTATCCTGGAGCCCGTGAGGGTGGCGGGTTCGACCGTCAGCAAGGCCACCCTTCACAACGAGGATTACATAAAGGAAAAGGATATTAAGATAGGCGATACGGTGATAATCCACAAGGCCGGCGACGTGATCCCCGAAGTGGTGGAAGTGGTAAAAGAAAAGCGCACCGGTAAGGAGCGGGATTTCGAGATGCCCCGCCGCTGCCCCGAGTGCGGCTCAGAGGCCATCAGGCTTCCGGGTGAGGCGGCCTACCGATGCACCAACACCACCGGCTGCCCTGCCCAGATAAAAAGGAGCATCGAACATTTCGCTTCCCGGGACGCCATGGACATAAGGGGATTGGGTCCCGCCATAGTTTCGCTGCTCATATCGCAGGGGCTCATTAAGGATGCCGCAGATCTTTATTACCTGAAGCGGGAGGATTTGGTGCCCCTAGAGCGCATGGGGGAAAAATCCGCCGCCAATTTGCTTTCCGCCATAGAGGAGAGCAAAAAGCGGCCATTGGATCGGCTGATCTACGCTTTGGGAATACCCTACGTGGGTTCCAGGACCGCATCGCTCTTAAGTGAGGCCTTCGGCTCCATAAGCGAATTGGAAAAGGCAACTTACGAGGACCTGATAAAAGTCCCGGAAATCGGGGACAAGATAGCCGAGAGCATCCTGGCCTTTTTCAGGCAGGAGCAGGTGAGAGACCTCCTCGCCCGCCTGAAAGCCGCGGGAGTCAATATGGAAGCAAAGAAGAGAGAAGAAGGGCCCAGGCCTTTGGAAGGACTCACTTTCGTGCTCACAGGCACCCTGGAGAAGTACACCCGCCAGCAGGCCAAAGAGCTCATCGAAGAGTTGGGGGGCAGAGTTACCGGCAGCGTGAGCAAAAAGACCGATTACGTGGTAGTGGGAAAGGACCCGGGTTCCAAGTATGAAAACGCCCTGAAATTGGGCATAAAAATCTTAAATGAAGCTGAGTTCGAGGAAATGGTTGAAAAATGGAAGGCGTAAATATGTAAAGGCCGTCCGGTACGCGGACGGCCTATTTGTTTTGTGGTTTATGTCTTTAATTCTTTCTTTCTCCCCTGATCCCAATTTCTACTGAGTTCAGCGGTATATCCTTGCCCGAAAGGTTTAAGGCTTCTTCGACGATCCTCACCAGACCGTGACAGCAGGGCACTTCCATGTGGGCCACGGTGACATTCTTTATGTCGTTTCGCCGGAAGATTTCAGCCAGCTTTTCTACGTAATAATTGCCGTCGTCCAGTTTGGGGCAGCCTATGACCACCGTCTTGCCCTTCAGAAGTTCCAGGTGGTAGTTGGGGTACGCGAAAGGCACGCAGTCGGCGGTCACCAGGAGGTCGGCTCCTTCAAAATAAGGAGCCTCCACCGGCACTAGCATGAGCTGCACCGGCCAGTTGGAAAGCTGAGGCCTTATCTTTACGGAAATATCTCCTTCGTGGAAAGCCTTTGCAGCCCTTTTCGAACTTTCGCTTTCATGCCTCAACTCCATCATCCTGCTGCCGGGGCATGAGAATCCCTGATGGGAGTGGGCCGGCTTTTCGGATTCTCTCTGAGAAAGGTGTTTCTTTACCGCTTCTTCGTCGAACTCATCGGCCTCCCTTTCTATGATGGTGATGGCCCCTTGCGGGCATTCCCCGAGGCAAGCCCCTAATCCGTCGCAGTACTTGTCCGAGATGAGCCTCGCCTTTCCGTCTATTATCTTTATGGCCCCTTCGGCGCAGGCCGGGACGCAGAGCCCGCACCCGTTGCACTTTTCTTCGTCGATATGGACTATTTTCCTTATCGCCACCGCAAAACCTCCCCGTCTTCTCAAGATCTCATTTTATTATACCAAGTTTTAAAAAGTAAAGCTGTGATTTAACTCACAGTACTTCGATTGCGAATACATCTGGAGATAATGCAATATTGACAATAATTAAAAAAGAAAATAAAATAATACATGGAAAGTTCAGGAAATTGGCATTTAAAAAGATTCGATTTCTAAGGAATTTAGCCACGAAAAGAGCACTTCCTCACAATTGCAGCAAAATAAATATGTTTTGCTTTAAAAATAACTTACTTCCAACTTAAAAAATTATTGAAATTTATATGCCATTATATTATAATATTGGCAAAAGTGATTACTTGAACAATTAATTTCCAGGTGCAACCCAGCTTTAAAGGGGTTGCATCTAAGAAATTATTTTTTAAAAGAGGGGGTCTTGTATGCGTAAAAAGTTATTTTCCGTGGCCCTGTTGGTGCTCGCAGCATTTGTAGTATCCATCGTTGCTCCCATTCAAGCGGCAAAATTCTTCAAAGTGGATGTGGTTTCTGCGGCTACCGATTCGTCGAGCTCCAGTTCGTCGAGCAGTCAATCCACGCAAAAGGCTCAAACCACGACCCAAAAAACTACTAGCACTCCTGCCCAGACTACGACCAAACAGACATCTTCCACTGCCAAGCAGACCACTTCTTCTGCGGTAACCAGCGTGAGCAGCATCAAGAGGCTTCTGGCTTACGGGTCCCGCGGAGAGGACGTAAAGTTGGTGCAGAAGCTCCTGAACCAGCATGGGTATAATCTGAAAGTTGATGGCATATTCGGGCCCAAGACTCTGGCGGCGGTGAAGGATTTCCAGAAGAAGAACGGACTTAAAGTCGACGGTATAGTAGGGCCGAAGACGCTGGCAAAGCTGGCGCCCCAGACGGCTGCAAAACCGGCAACGCCCGCTGCTTCCAAGCCGGCAACCCAGCCTTCCCAGACCAAGAAAGTTGCTGTGAAAATAGGCAAGGTTGATTTCGCGGCCCACGGATCGAAATGCTTTACCGTAGCCATAGCGGCTGTTGCAGGCGACAAGATAGTGGCGGCCTACATAGACGACTATCAGTTCATGGGCAAGGACGTAGCCAAAGGGGTACCCAATATGGACGCGGATTTTGGAACCTACGTCAAGGAAGGTTACGTATTGGCGTCTA
>QGUT01000049.1 GCA_003242255.1 Bacillota bacterium | reverse complement strand
TCCCAGGGCCTGACGAGCTTAGTCGAACGCTACCAAACTCTTCGTCAAGCTTGGTGAACCGCCGGATGCGGACCCGCATGTCCGGTGGTGTGAGAGGACGGGGGTTAGCCGCCCCCTCCTACTCTATTTATTAAGAATATGGCAAGATGATTTATGCCAGCGTATTTACATCTTTCCGTTGATTAATGGAGTTTTTACATATATAATAAAGAGAGGGTAGGTGAGCAATTATTAAGAAAATGACCCAAAAGGGCAGCGGAAGGAAGGTTAAGTTAAACTGGCGGCAGATTAATATTTTGAAATCTATACTAACAAGTCCGAACTTGGAAATCGAAGATATCTGCAGGAATTTTAATATAAGCAAGAGGACGGCTTACAGGGAAATTGCCGCCATAAATGGATTTTTGGTGGATTATAATTTAAAGATCAAAAATAAAGCGAAAAACCTTACTATTGAAGGAAATATAACGGATATTGAAAAATTAAAGCTCGACATTACAGGTTATAAATCAAGTATCGATTCAAAGGAGAGAAGAAAACTCATATTATCTGAGTTGTTGCAAATTAAAGAACCTGTAAAATTGGAATATTTTAGCCGTAAATTTAACGTAACTCCGCCTACTATAAGTTATGATTTGAAGGAGTTGGAAAAGTGGCTCAATAACCATGGACTTACATTAATTGCAAAACCGGGTTTTGGAGTATTTGTTTCAGGAAGTGAAAATTCATTCAGAAAGGCTATAGCTACCTTTTTATATGAGAACTATGATACTTCCGATTTGGTGGATTTCTTGAGAACGGGGCATTTTAGAAAAGACATGCTGTTGAACCTGATCGACTACGATATAGTGACTAAAATAGAAAAAGCCATTTTGAGGCTTGAAAAAGAGATAGATTACGATATAGTCGAAAGTTCATATGTGGGACTAATTGTCCACCTTGCTTTGGCTGTAAAGAGGTTAAAAAATGGCGAATCGATCGAAATGGGGGAAGAAAATTTAAGGCAATTGAAAAAAACGGAAGAGTATAACCTCGCAAGAAAATTGGTCGAGTATTTAGAGGAAGAATTGGGCCTGATAATACCCGAAGATGAGATAGGTTACGTGACAGTTCACCTCATGGGTGCGAAATATCGCGCAAGCGCTGGAGGGTATAGTTGTGAAGAGGTAGAGGGTATTGCACAAGATATGATTCAAAAAGCAGAAGAAGTTTTTGGAATTGATTTTTCGAAAGATAAAGTCTTGGAAGAAGGCTTAAAAACGCATCTGACTCCTGCATTATACAGGCTTAAAACTGGATTGGATATCAGGAATCCTATCATTAAAGATATAAAATCAAGGTATCCTTCGCTTTTTGAAAAAACCGACAAAATCTGCGATGTCTTAAGAGAAAAATTGGGTGTTGAAGTTCCCGAAGATGAAGTAGGGTATGTGGCAATGCACTTCGGTGCTGCTTTGGAAAGGATGAAAAATGATGCCAGAAAATACAACATAGTGGTTGTATGCGCGAGTGGAATAGGTACTTCAAGAATGCTCCTCTCGAAGCTCAAAAAATTCCCACAAATGAATATCGTTGACGTTATTTCTAGTTTAAAGCTAAAAGGCATAAAAGATAGAGAGGATATAGACCTTATAGTATCCACAATCCCTCTCAACATTGAAGATAAAAAAGTAGTGGTCGTAAATCCATTGCTGTTAAAAGAAGACGTCGAAAATTTAAAAAAGGCTCTGAATACTGACTTTATCGTTGAATATGAGGCAAAAGAAACGAAAGAGGGAAATTGGGAACAAAAAGTGCTACACCTTGCATACTTCGGAAAAAGAATTTTGCAGCTTTGCGACGCCGTAGTTTTTACTTCTGTGGAGGGCAAGAATTCTGAAGAAATTATAGACGAATTACTCGGAGCTTTGCAGAACCGAAAACTTATAAATAAAAATCAACTAATAAAAGTAAAAAAGAGGCTTTTAGATCGGGAGAGCCTTGGCAGGATAGTTTTACCGAATAAAGGGTTTGTAATTTACCACTGCACAGCGAACAATATAAAATTTCCTCTGCTGGCTATCGGGAGAGTCATTGGCGAAATAAGGATGAAGAACCTCGCTGAAGGGTACGAAAAGATAAAAACTGCTTTTTTGATGCTGGCTCCTCAGGAAGACACCGAGAGCATAGAAGTACTGGGAGCTTTAAGCGCTTCTTTTATTGAAAATGACATGTTTGTGGAAGCATTAAATAGTGCATCTTCTGAAGAAGCAGCAAAACAAAAAGTGAAGGAAGCGTTGTTGAAAAAATATTATGAGGAAATAAAAAGAACGATTTGACAGGGTGATAATGTGTTTAACATATCTACAAGTCAAAGGAAAATATTTTTTATTCTTTTATCTATCGTGTGGGGGCTTACCGGTTTTTATTATATGTTTAAACAAAATTTTTTCAACGGTGTCAAAATCCTAATATGCGGCGGTATTTTTATCTTTCTTATAGCAGCTATACAGAGATATGCTATAAGGATGATACAATTATACGACTGCAACTTAAAAAACAAAAAAATATAACTAAAAGGAGGCGTGTATAATACATGGCTATACGCGGATTAATATTGTGCAGCTGGGGAGCGACATCGAGCGCCCTCGCGAAGAAAGTTACAGATGAAGCTAAAAAACAGGGTCTTGACGTCGTAGTGGACGCCGGTGGAACAGGAGAATTCAAAAAAAAGGCTGAAGCTTATGATGTGGTCTTACTGGAACCCCAGGTAAGGCATCTTAAAAAAGAAATCGAATCAATAGCTTCAAAATACAATATACCTGTGGATGTTGTTGATATGCAGGCCTTTGCGCTGATGGACGGCAAAAAAATTCTCAACCAAATGATGGAACTTGCCAATAAAAATGAACAAGGAGCTTAGGGGAGGGGACTCTATGAGCAAAAGGGTTTCCAATAGTTCGTTTATGAAGTGGATGGAAACTTCGCTCATGCCATTTCTGGCAAGATTTGCCCAAAACGTATATTTACAGTCTATCAGAGATGCTTTTTCAAGTTTTGCACTGCCTGTAATATTGACTGGTGCAATATTCTTAATTATCGCAAACCCGCCAGAAGGGCTCAATTTCTGGCTAATAAGAGCTTGGGCTGATGCAATAAAACCCATCGCAGCACAAATTTTGATACCTTTTCAGCTCACCTTTAATATTATGGCCATAATGGTGGCTTATGGCACTGCTTACAGCCTTGCTACAAGATGGGACCTCGACGAAACTATGACTGGTATAATTTCGTCGCTTGCCTTTATAATAACTAGCTTTCCAGTGACCGATATAACAAAAGTTGCCTTTGGAGATGTGTTAAATTATCTTGGCGGGCAGGGATTGTTCGTAGCTATAATTATAGGTATCATTTCAGCCAAAGTTGTTAAGTTTTTCAACGAAAAAGGTTTGGTCATAAAGATGCCGGAAGGCGTACCGCCCTATGTTGTAAGAAGCTTTCTGGCCCTTGTACCAATGCTTGTAATGGTTGTGTCGGCATGGATTATCGAGTGGATAGTATGGTCGAAATTCAATACAACACTCCCCCAACTGGTGCTCGACTTGTTTAAACCCCTTGTAGCAGCGTCAAATTCATATCCCGCAGCTCTCGCAGAAATAATACTGATGATGCTGCTGTGGTCACTAGGTATACATGGCATGAATGTAGTTTCATCCATCGCTTATCCTTTTTGGATGACTCAGCTTGCCTTAAACGCAGAAGCGGCTGCGAAAGGTTTGCCGCTGCCGGGAATCGTCACCGAACCGTTTTTCCATATGTTTACCCATATTGGCGGTTCCGGCACAACCTGGCCGCTCGTTATAATGTTCTTGCTTTCTGCTTCTACTCAATTGAGGACAATTGGAAAGGCCGCGTTGATACCTGCAATATTTAATATAAACGAGCCTATTATATTTGGAGCACCAATTGTTTTGAATCCCATTTTGATGATACCATTTATACTGGCTCCGGCTGTAGTTGTAACAATAAACTACATTGCTTTCGCCTTAAATATAGTTCCAAGGCCTTTAATCCAGCTTCCGTTTACTGTTCCTGTGCTTTTTGGAGGATTTTTATCCACAGGAGGGCATTGGCAAGGAGCCGTCCTGCAGTTAATTAACTTGGCAATTGCTGCAGTGATATATTATCCCTTCTTCAAAATGTATGAAAACCAACTTTTGGAGACTGAAGAAACTGCAGCAAACAAAGATTAAAGCGGAGGAGGAGCTTTCGTGAATTTGGAGCAAATTATTTATCGCTTGGTTTTGCACGGGGGAAATGCAAGAGCCGAAGCCTATGAGGCATTGGATGCGGCTGAAAGAGGAGATTTTGAAGCTGCTGAGATCCATCTTGAGAAAGCTGATGAGGAATTTTACGAAGGTCATAAATACCAGAATATGCTAACTCAGGGAGAGCAGAGCAACACGCCTAATTTCCTCGTGATACACGCACAGGACCAGTTAATGACTGCCCTTGCTGAGAAAAATCTTATAAAACGGCTCATCAATCTCTACAAAAGAATACATCAACTGGAAAAGAAAGTAAGTTAAAAATCTAGGGCTACCATTTTGTAGCCCTTTTATTTTTTCTCCCGCTTTTCGATTAAGCAGGGTTTCTCTTTAGGCTGTTTATAAAGGTATATTGAGTCAAATTCTATCTGCAAATTATGGATAATATCCTGGAGGGCCTTCCTGTCCGCAGATTTAACCATTGCGGCCACTCCGCAGCTGGAGCTTATCTCCCGGGGCACCGGCACCAACTGAAAGGATATGCCCGTCGGTTTAACCGCCGATTCGAACCTCAGGGCGTGGTGGACCGACGGAAAGGTCACCATAAAATAAGGATAGTTTTCCCTCATCTTCATCCTACCTCGAAATTTTTGTGATGTATTCTTCTTCTTATTATTTCCACATCGGATCCCGAATTCCTTGCTAAAAATTTTTATGACAGCCCGGCTCAGGTTTGCTATAATCAACATAGCAGGAAAAGGATTGAGAAAGCGGTGAAAAAAGTGAGGGAAAAAATTAAACTTACGCAACTTGCCAGCTGCTCTGGTTGAGCCTCCAAGCTTTCGCCTCTGGCGCTGTCGCAGGTGCTGCGGCAGTTACCTTTGATGAAGCACGAAAACCTCTTGGTGGGCCTGGAGACTTCCGACGACGCAGCGGTGTATAAAATAAGCGGGGGTCTCGCCCTCATCCACACCGTAGATTTTTTCACGCCGGTGGTGGACGATCCCTACATCTTCGGGCAGATCGCGGCCTGCAACGCCCTGAGCGATATATACGCGATGGGGGGAAAGCCGATCCTCGCCCTGAACGTAGTGGGCTTTCCGGAAAATCTGGTGGAAGACGTGCTCCCGGAGGTTCTGAAGGGCGGGGCGGACAAGGTGATGGAAGCGGGGGCCCTGATAGCGGGAGGTCATTCCATAAAGGCTCCCGAACCCATCTACGGCCTTTCGGTACTGGGGACGGTGCATCCGGAGAAAGTCTTTACCAACGCCGCAGCCCGGCCTGGAGATGTGCTGGTGCTCACCAAACCCCTGGGGACCGGCATTTTTGCCACGGCGGTAAAAGCCGGCATGGCCGATGATGCCACCGCCGGGGAAGCGATAGAAGTTATGAAGACTTTGAACAGGGCTGCTTCCGAGGCGGCGGTGGAAGTTGGGGCCAGCGCCGTGACCGACATAACGGGCTTCGGCCTGCTGGGACACGCCTACGAAATGGCAGAGGCTTCGGGGGTCACTATAAAGATAGAAGCCGAGAAAGTGCCGGTAATTTCGGGCACCCTGGAATTGGCTTCTATGGGGATCCTGCCGGGAGGGCTCTACGCCAACCGGGACTACCTTAAGGGCAGAGTGCTTTTGCCGGAAGGCATGAAGGAAGACCTGGCCGACATCCTCTTTGACCCCCAGACTTCGGGGGGCCTGCTGATCTCCTGCCCGGAGGAAAAAAGAGAGATCTTCATGAAAGAACTGGAAAAGAGGAATGTGAAGTACGCCTCCGTGATAGGGCGGGTTGAGAAAAAATCGGAATTCGATATCGTCGTGGTATAAAGCAGGTTTTGAAAAATAAAGGCCTGGGATAAAATTTTAATAAAAGCGCAAAAGGAGGTGAGCACCGGTTGGCGAAGTACATAATCGCCGGGCTGATAAGCTACCTGATAGGCTCCGTTTCCTGGGCATACCTGGTGTGCAAAAAATTCTACGGCATTGATATACGCAAGTACGGCAGCGGGAATCCCGGCACTACCAACGTCCTCCGGGTGGTCGGGAAAAAGGCAGCCGCTTTGGTGTACGTGGCGGATTTCATGAAGGGGTTTCTCGTAGCGCTCATAGCCAAATGGATTTGGGGCGATGCTATGGGACTTTTCTGCGGACTTTTCATAGTTATAGGCCATGACTGGTCCCTTTTCCTCAACTTCAACGGCGGCAAGGGGATAGCCACCAGCATGGGAGTGGCCTTTGCCCTGGCGCCTAAAGCCGCGGTGTTCTCCACGGTCATCGGAATAATCGCTATAGCCCTGACGCGCTACGTTTCCTTAGGCTCCATACTGGGAAGCGGGACCTTTCCATTGTTCCTTTTGCTGTTTAAATTTCGGGCCGTATACGTCGTGTACGGCATCCTGTTGGCCGCCGTCGCCATCTACAGGCACAGGAGCAATATCGAGAGGCTCCTGGCAGGTAAAGAACACAAACTCGGCGAAAAGGTCAAACGGTGAAGTAATAAGCCGCTTTTAAAGCGGCTTTTTCGTCACCCCGGGCATATAGAATAAATATTATTGAGAAAGGTTCACGGGCATGTTATTATCATATTTAGGAGTTTTTGTAATTTTTTGGAGAAGGAGGAATTTCTTTGAGCAAATATCTAGCCCTGCTCCTTGTTGCCATTTTGGCTTTTCCGGCCTCTGCCCTCGCCGATGGTTTTAGAGCTCATATGGGCGAGGACGTGGTGATAGAAGAAGGGCAGGTTTTAGACGGCAGCGCGGTGGCGATTATGGCCGATGTGGTAGTAAACGGCAGGATCACCGGCGATGCGGTCGCGGTGATGGGTGATGTGATCGTCCGCGGGACGGTTGAAGGCGACGCCGCATCGGTGGGAGGTCGGGTCGTGGTTGAGGAAAGTGGCAGAGTGATGGGCGAAATAAACCAGGTGGCCGTAGGAGGCCTCGGCCGTATTATGCAGTATCCGGGCTGGCATGGGGTGCACTGGAAAGTCGGCCGAAACTTCCCTATTAGAACTGCGGTATTTAATTTCCTGCGCTTCTTAGGGATCTTAACCCTTGGAGTCCTGACCCTGGCCCTGTTTCCCCGCAATGTGGAGGCAGCGGCGGCAGCCGTGGATAAGGACACCGGGGGCAAGGCCCTCCGGGGCCTGGGCTTGATACTGGTGGCGCCCGTTGTAGCGGTGCTCCTTCTGTTCACGATCATAGGGATTCCTCTGATACCGGTTGTTCTGCTTTTGATGGTCATAGCCGGTTTTTTCGGCTACCTCGCCATAAGCGTGTTCCTCGGCAGAAAGCTGAATGTCCACCTTAACATAAAAGAGAATCTCTTTGTCGAGTACCTGCTGGGGGCCGTGGCGCTCTGGCTGGTCCAACTGGTGCCCTTTGCCGGCAGCATTATTTCAGCGGCGGTTTTCGTACTGTCTCTAGGTATCGCCTTCGATACCCGGTTCGGAACCCGGCAGGCATAAATTTTTTCAATATCCCGCTATGTCATGTTATAATATTGATAACAGATTGCATGCTGAGGTGGCATAATGTTTTTCCAATTTCTTGAGCTTTTCAAAGGTTTTAGATTTATGGACCTTGTGGACATAGCCATAGTGGCCTACGTTTCATATAAAGCCATTCAGCTCATTCGGGGCACGCGGGCGGTACAGCTCATCCGCGGAATCATAGTGTTCGTCGTTTTTACCAAGGTGAGCGAATGGCTGGGCCTTTACACCATCAACTGGCTCTTGAGAAATGCGATGACGGTAGGCGTCTTTGCGCTCCTCGTCGTTTTTCAGCCGGAGCTCAGGAGGGCTCTGGAACAACTCGGGAGGAGCAAGTTTTTTTCGAGTTCCCTCTTTGGCCTGGGAGAGGAAGAACTCATGTTCCTCATAGACAACCTGGTCCAGGCAGCCGAGGAGCTTTCTAAAAACAAGATAGGCGCACTTATAATATTAGAACGGGAGACGGGCCTCAATGAATATATAGAAACGGGAATCAGGATCGAGGGGTATCTCACCGCCGAACTTTTAATAAACATTTTCATCCCCAACACTCCCCTGCACGACGGCGCCGTCATAGTGAGGAACGACAAGGTCATGGCGGCCAGCTGCTACCTGCCCTTGACGGAGAATCCGAATTTGAGCAAAGAACTGGGGACTAGGCACCGGGCCGCTCTGGGGATCACCGAGCAATCGGATGCGGTGGCGATCATAGTCTCGGAAGAGACGGGGGTCATCTCGGTAGCCAGAGAAGGCAAGCTAAGCCGCTACCTCGATGCGAAGACTTTGAAAAATGTGCTGAAAGAGGTCTACCAGATAGGCGATAAGAAGGCAAATTTCCTGCACTGGAGGAGATCGGGAAATGGGTAAGTACATTACCGGGGACGTCGTTTTAAAAGTCGTGTCGGTGCTGGTGGCTCTGGTGCTCTGGATGTACGTCATGAACGAACAAAACCCCCAGGTGATCTACACGGTGAGGGATGTGCCGGTGCAGCTGAAAAATCTGGACGAGACGAGTCTGGCGTTAAAGGACCCGTCTCAGAAATATACTGTAGACGTGAAGGTCAGGGCGCGGCGGAGCGTAATAGCATCCCTTAAGCCGGAAGACATAGTGGTCGAAGCGGACCTGAGAGGTCGGACAGAAGGGGAAAATATGGTGCCCTTGAGCGTGAGCGCGCCGCAGAATGTGGAAGTGCTGGAGGTTTCTGAAAAAGAAATCGCGGTAGTGCTGGAAGCTATAGTGGAGGAGCAGGTGCCGGTTTACGTGGAAGTCAAAGGGGTTCCTGCCGAGGGCTTCGCAGTCAAAACGCCGACAGCTTCACCCCAGGCCGTTTTGGTCAAAGGCCCGAGGAGCCAGGTCAATGCTTCGCGAAGGGCGGTAGTGGAAGCGGATGTCAGCGGCAAAAACAGCGCGGTGGTGTTGTCGCTGCCGGTGAAGGTGGTGGATGCCAGGGGCAATGAACAGAAGGGGGTGAGCTTCAGGCCCGAGACGGTGGAAGTGAGGGTGCCCATAGTGCCGGTAGCCACCGTGCCAGTGCTGCCCAATTTGAGCGGAAACCCCCAGGACGGCTATATAGTCAAGGAAGCGAGGGTCGAACCTTCGGTGATAATGGTGACCGGCGGCACCGACGTCCTGAAAAATATTAGCCAGATTTACACCGATCCGGTAAATGTGGACGGGCTTTCCCAGAGCACCTCGGTTGAGGTCGGCCTGCAGGTGCCGCGGGGGGTACAGCTTTTCGATGAGACCTTGAGCAGGGTGCGGGTCGTGGTGGAAATCGAAAGGGCCAACGTAAGGACCCTAAGCTTCACCGGAGAAGATATCAGTTTCAGGAACCTGCAGGCGGGGCTGACGGCAGTTCCTGGGAATCACGAATTCGTGTTGACAGTTCTGGGGCCTAACAGTATCATAGATAAAGTAGACGTAAAATCCTTTAATATTTACGCCGATGCTGCTGGGCTTTCGGAAGGCGAATACGTCCTTAAAGTGAAAGCCGAGGTTTCGGCGCCTTACGAATTGATCAGTTTGGAGCCGGATACCGTAGAAGTGACTATAAAAAGACAGTAAATTCAGGAGAGGAGAATTCCATGGGAGAGAGACTTTTCGGAACGGACGGGGTGAGAGGAGTTGCCAATCAGGAACTTACCCCGCTTTTGGCTTATCGGCTTGGGAGAGCGGGAGCCCACGTGCTTTCTAAAAATAAGCACAAACCCACGATAGTGGTAGGCCGGGACACCCGCATCTCGGGGGATATGCTGGAAGCTGCCCTGGTGGCCGGAATCTGCTCTACAGGGGCGAACGTCTTGAAAGTCGGGATAGTTCCGACGCCGGCGGTGGCCTATTTGACCCGCCATTTCAAGGCCGACGCGGGAGTCGTTATTTCCGCTTCCCACAATCCGGTGGAATACAACGGCATAAAATTTTTTAGCGGCGAGGGTTTCAAACTGCCCGATGCCCTGGAAGATGAGATCGAAGCATTGCTCCAGGATTGCGACAGCTGCATAAAAAGCCCGACCGGGCCGGAAGTGGGCAGGGCTCTGGACGAAGACGGCATCCGGCCTTACGTTGAATTTATAAAATCCGTGGCTAACCGGGATTTTGCAGGCCTTAAGAT
>QGUT01000211.1 GCA_003242255.1 Bacillota bacterium | reverse complement strand
AAATAAAAAACCGTCTAACTACGAAGTGTTAAGAGGTTCTTTAAAAGTCCATCCTCTATACACCCCCTATCACCCGTAGGTAAGTGTATAAAAGATACAGGCAGGTCTCCTGGCTCTGGTTCACCGCCGCCTTATGCCTTCCCGGTTTCCCAGTGGCATTTTATAAGGCGGCTCCCCATCACAGTGGCGGGACCGCGCCGGATTTTCACCGGACTTCCCTCTTAGCCGGCATTTTGCCGGAACCTGTATCCCGTCTATTTAATTTTCCTTTAATTAAAGATATAACATTTTTCGAAAGGTTTGTCAATTTTTTTATAACGCACAGGTTGATGATGCTTTTTCTGACTGATATAATTTGTTTGAGAATTGATGAACCGAAGGGTGATTTTCGTGATAGAAAAATGTGTATCGGAGCTGAAGACTTTCTCCCCCCTTCACAGGAAATACATCCTTTGCGCGCTCGAGCGCATAATCGAATACTACGCAAATTCTCTCTTAGGCCTTGCAATTTTCGGTTCCTACGCTAGGGGGGAAAACCGGAAAAATTCAGACCTAGACCTTTTGATCATTTTAAAAGAAGCTCAAAGCTTGAGCGGGAGAATAAGAGAGTTTGTCGAAAACGTGGAACTTGCGCTCGAACCCTTGGGCCAGCAGCTATATGAAAACGAGGATATCCTGTGCGAACTTTCCCCGTATATTCTCGAAAAAGAAGAATCCCTGAAGTTTCAACCCATTTATTTTGACCTTGCCGAACACAATAAAATCTTGTTCGACCCCGAAGGAATTATATCCCGCATAATAAAGTCCACAAAAAGTTTGATGAAAGAGTACGGTGCAAAGAAGTCAGTGTTAGGCAACTTTTGGGAGTGGAAAATTGAAAGCGGAAAATTTTTAGGAGGTACCGAACTATGAAAATAGACGCGTTAACTTCCGCCTATCTTGAAAAAGCAAAAGTTCGATTCAAAGCCCTGGGTTTTTTTTACGAAAATGGAGCTTACTCAGATGTGGTCCGGGAAGCCCAAGAAATGGTAGAACTGTTATTGAAAGCTGTTTTGAGAGCAATTGGCGTTGAAGTGCCTAAAATACACGATGTAGGGCGTGTACTCGAAAAACATAAGGAATCGCTTCCTCAAATCCTGCAGAAACACCTCGACAAAATAAAAAGCATTTCGAAACGCCTGCGCAAGGAAAGGGAACTTAGCTTCTATGGCGCCGAGGATTTCATTCCCACCGAAGAGTACGGGCCTGAAGATGCCGAAATGGCCATTAAAGATGCGGAATTTGTTCTTAAAACCGTTGAGGAAGCATTAAAAAAATATCCAAGGGCTTAATTAACTTTACAGAATGGGGAGAGAAAAATGCAAATTGAAGTGTATTCCACCTTTAACAGTGTAAAAGACCTGAGCGGGAAAACCGCAATAGTAATAGACGTACTCAGGGCCACCAGCGTCATAACCACGGCCCTTTCTAACGGCGCAGAAAGGGTCATTCCAGTGTCCTCGGTGGATGAGGCTCTAAATCTATCAAGGAAATTTGAAGGTCAAGTCCTCCTCGGCGGTGAGCGAGAGGCAGTAAAGATTCCAGGCTTTGACCTGGGAAATTCACCCCTAGAATACAAAAACGAGCTGGTGGCAGGGAAAACGGTAATCATCACCACCAGCAACGGCACGAGAGCCATCAAAGCTTCCGAAAGCGCCGAACACGTGCTAATAGGTTGCTTTCTCAACGCATCAGCGGTGGTCGAAAAAGCACTGCGGTTTGCTTTGTCCTCTGAAACCTCCTGTGTGGCCTTGGTGTGTGCCGGAACGCTGGGGGAATTCTCGCTTGACGATGCCGCCTGCGCCGGTCTTATCGTGGATAGCCTCGTCAGGAACATGGAAAGGGTGAACGAAATCCCGGAATTATCGGACCTGGCCTTCGCCTGCCATGAGCTTTACCTGGGACACCGGAGCGACCTGAAAACTTTCATCTCCCATGCGGGACATTACAAGAGGCTTCTGGACCTGGGCTTTGAAAAGGACATAGATTACTGCCTGCAGCGGGATGTACTGGACTGCGTGCCGGTGTATCAAAAAGGATGCATTCAAAGCGCGATAAGTGAGGTTTTAAAATAGCGTATTCACAATGATTTAACGATCAATCAATTTTTATCCTTTCGCTTATGTTCCTTTAGAAAATAACTTAGCGTGCCGATGCAGACAATCAAGCCTAGTAATGCGGGTTTCAGGATAGATAAGCCTGCTTCACCGCTGAATACAATGCTCCAAATAAATTTTAAAACGGCTGCCCCTATGATGACGCCTAATAGCCATTTCCAGTTCCTTTTCCATGCGGCCGTAAGAAGCATAAAGAAAAACAGGGGTACTGCCAAACTCATCACTATTTTGGGAAGGGTCCATGGGCTTTTTAGATAATCCATTTCAAAGGCTAAGAACTCCAGAACCTGCGGGTTGTTTTCGGCTGGAGCAGGAAACCAGAACATGCTGGTAAACAGGGCGAATATTGAAGCGAATATTCCGGTAAGGCTTTTTTTGAATGCAAATATAACTATTGGGATTATAAACAAAGGTCTAATATACCAACTTAATATGTTGTGGTGCCTCTCAAAAGCCCAATTGAAA
>QGUT01000210.1 GCA_003242255.1 Bacillota bacterium | reverse complement strand
ATCTACGTAGAAGCCGTTAAAAAATTATTGAGCCTTCCAATTCACGGGATGGCCCATATTACCGGCGGCGGTTTTGCGGAAAATCTCCCAAGGATTCTGCCGCGGGGCCTGGAATTCAGAATTTGGCCGGGTTCCTGGGAAGTACCTCCGGTCTTCTCGGTCTTGAAAAAAATGGGAAACGTGGATGATGGCGAGATGTTCCGGACGTTCAACATGGGGATAGGTTTTGTCCTGGTTTTGCCCGAAGAAGAGGCGGAGGAAGCTTTAAAAATCTCAAAGGATTCGGGTTTTAAGGCCTGGGTTATCGGTAGCGTTGCCAAAGGAGAGGGAGGGGTGGTATTTTGTCGGCCCTAAAACTTGGAGTTCTGGTATCGGGAAGCGGCACCAATCTTCAAGCGATAATCGACAGCATAAAGTCAGGGAAATTAAGGGTTTCCGTTGAAGTCGTTATATCCAGCCGGGAAGATGCTTTTGCTATCAAAAGGGCGAAGGAAAGCGGTATAGAAGCCGTGGCGATTTGCCCGGAATGGTTCCCGTCTAAGGCGGAATACGAAGAGGCGATGATAAATAAGCTGCGGGAAGCAAAGGTGGAACTCGTGGTGCTGGCGGGCTTTCTCAAAGTGCTCTCTCCCCACTTCATCCGGGCTTTTGCCGGGAGGATTATAAACATCCATCCTTCCCTCATACCCGCCTTCTGCGGTAAGGGTTATTATGGGCTCAAAGTTCACAAGGCGGTCCTGGAATACGGTGCAAAGGTCACGGGGGCTACCGTTCACTTTGCGGACGAGGGGACGGACACGGGACCGATAATCCTGCAGAAGGCCGTAGAAGTGAGAGATGATGATACTCCGGAGATTCTATCAAAAAGGGTGCTCGAAGTGGAACATGAGATACTGCCGGAAGCCATAAGGCTCTTTGCGGAGAAAAAACTGGATGTCGTAGGACGGCGGGTCTTTATAAAAGAATGAGGAGGCGTTGGAAATGATAAGGCGGGCTTTAATTTCGGTATCCGATAAGACGGGCGTGGTGGAATTTGCAAAAGGGTTGGAAAAGCTCGGGGTCGAGATAATTTCCACGGGCGGGACGGCAAAGCTCCTCGCCGAAAGCGGCGTGAAAGTCGTCCCGGTTTCGGAAATCACCGGATTTCCCGAAATTTTGGACGGAAGGGTAAAAACCCTCCATCCAAAAGTTCACGGGGGATTGCTGGCGATCCGCGAAAATGAGGTTCACATGAGGCAAATAAAGGACCTGGGCATAGAGCCCATCGACCTTATAGCCGTGAATTTATATCCGTTCCGGCAGACCATCGAAAAGCCGGGGGTTACCTTTGAAGAAGCCATCGAAAACATAGACATCGGCGGGCCGGCCATGCTCCGCGCGGCGGCTAAAAATCACGAAGGCGTAATAGTTATATGCGATCCCGGAGATTACAGTGAAGTGCTGGAAGAGCTTAAAACCAAAGGAGATGTAGGCAAAAATCTCAGGAGAAAGCTGGCCTTGAAGGTTTTTGAGCATACGGCCTTCTACGATGCCATGATTTCGGATTATCTGAGAAAGAATATTGATGCAGAGGAAAAAGGGGAAACAGATATTTTCCCGAAAAACCTCACGCTGGCGTTCGAAAAAGTGCAGGACCTGCGATACGGCGAAAATCCCCACCAGAGGGCGAGCTTTTACAGGGAAGCAGGCGATATATCGGGCACCATAGCCGGAGCGAGGAAACTTTCCGGCAAGGAGCTTTCCTTCAATAACATCAACGATGCCGACGCGGCCCTGTCGCTGGTGCTGGAATTTGAAGAACCCTGTGCCGTCGCAATAAAGCATACCAACCCCTGCGCCGTGGCCTGCGGAAGGGATATCCACGAAGCGTTTTTAAAAGCATACGAGGCGGACCCGGTTTCGATTTTCGGCGGCATAGTGGCCTTAAACCGGACGGTCGATTTAAAGACCGCCGAGGCACTTTCAGAAATATTTCTCGAAATAGTGATGGCTCCGGGGTTTGAGCCGGAGGCCCTGGAATTGCTGAAAGCCAAGAAGAACCTCAGGCTTCTCGAAGTCGATATAAAAAAGAGAAAAAAGGCTGGATGGGATATAAAGAAGGTGAGCGGCGGCATACTGGTGCAGGACCCCGATGAAAAAGACTTTGCCAAAGAGGACCTGAAAGTGGTGACCAGGAGGGCTCCCACTGCGCAAGAGATGGAGGACCTGCTCTTTGCGTGGAAGGTGGTAAAGCACGTAAAGTCGAACGCCATAGTCCTTGCCAGGGACAAAGTCACCGTCGGGATAGGGATGGGGCAGGTTAACCGCATTTGGCCCACCCAGCAGAGCATAGCCTGGGCGAAGGACAGGGCGAAAGGGGCAGTGCTGGCCTCCGACGCATTCTTTCCTTTTTCGGACGTGGTGGAGACAGCGGCGGCAGCGGGGATCACGGCCATGATCCAGCCCGGCGGGTCAATCCGCGATGAGGATTCCATAAAGGCTGCCGATGAAAAGGGCATGGCCATGGTATTCACGGGGATTAGGCACTTCAGGCATTAATAAGGAGGAGAGCCTATCATGAAAGTGCTGGTAATAGGGGGCGGCGGAAGGGAACACGCCCTCGTTTGGAAGATAGCCCAGAGCCCTCTCGTAAAGAAGATATATGC
>QGUT01000209.1 GCA_003242255.1 Bacillota bacterium | reverse complement strand
GATTTGGACATGTCTTGATACTCCCCTTCTTTTTTTTTGTTGATTTATTTTTCTAATTAGTATGAAGATAAAATCAAAAGTGTTCATGAAATAAAAAAAAGAGTGCTGATAACCTTTCAAGCACTCATTCGGAGCATTTTCATATAAAAGCTCTTGAAATATGACAAAGTATGTGGTAATATAATAATTGCGATTTGTGCCGAAGTGGTGGAATTGGCAGACGCGCTACATTCAGGGTGTAGTGGGCGAAACGCCCGTGTGGGTTCGAATCCCACCTTCGGCACCAGGAAAATCAAGGTTTTCGAGGATCTCCTCGAAAACTTTTTTTGTTTTTTAAAAGAGAATTTCTAACAAACTTCTAGCGGTCTTTTCTTTATAGCCTAAAGGTAATTTCTTTTCCCATCGAATAAAAGAGTTCCTGGTGATTTTTGTATTCCCTTTCCGCTCTTCTGAAACACTCCACTATTAGCTTATCCAGCCTTTTAATGTCCTCTGCCGAATTAATCAGGACGCGGGAGCGTCCATTTATGCTTTTGGGGCAATCTTCTACGGTGAAATTGTCCACCATGTTTTTTATTGAATCTGGTTCTAATTCGGTAACTATGTACTTCATCCTGCCGCTCAATTTGATTTTCAAAAACCACCTGGGATATGACATGGAGTAATTTATTGAAAGGTGAGAGGAACTTATTCCGTAGCATATTTGACTGCAGTCTATGTTGTGGCTGCTTAAAATCTGTTTGACCATGTCGAAAGCGGCGATTTGGTCCTCCGATACTTCCGTTATTCTGGGCTGGACGCCTTTTTCTTTTAATATTTCCCAGCACTTGAAGTAAACTTTAGCCGTTGCCAGCACGTCGTCGAAAGCCCTATGTTGATTTTTAACATCGATTTTCAAATATTCTACCATGCTCGCCAGCTTGTGGCTTTTTAAATTTGGAAAGGCTTTTCTGCACAGAGAAAGGGTATCAAAAAAGGGGTTATTAAAATTCATCCCTAATAGGTAAGCGTTGTATTGAATGAAATCATAGTCAAATTTTACATTGTGTCCGCCGACGGGCAAGTCTCCGATGAATTCTAGAAACTTCGGGAGAACCGCATCAATCCGGGGTGCGTATTTTACCATTTGATCGGTGATATGATGGATAGCAATTGCTTCTTTCGGTATTGGTACCCCGGGATTAACCAGAGAGCGAAACGAATCTACGATTTCGCCCTTTTTTATTTTTACGCCGGCCAATTCCACTATTTTGTCTGACCTGCTGTCGAGCCCGGTAGTTTCTATATCGATTATCACGAATTCTTCAATTGGTCCTGGGTCGTCGCTGAGCCTGACTTTTTTAATTTCTGGCTCTTTCGGCTCAGCCTTTTTACGTGAAATAGTAAGACTTTTTAGAAAACCGAATAACCCCCGCATTTTTATACTCCTTTATAAAGAAATTCTCATCATTAAGATATCACGTTGCACAACTCAATTCAACGGCGAAGTCTGCACACATAAATGCTCACAAGTTTCTGCCCGGATTAATAATATGTCAATGGAATCTCTATTTTAGGAGGTAGTCGGATGGGGCATTATGTTCTGGTCGAGCCGAACGTAAAAATCTACGCAGAGGATCTCAACCCGGAAGGCTATAAGACCATCGTGTTTTTACACGGCTGGCCCGGGAGCCATGAACTATTTGAGTATCAGTTTAATGTACTTCCTAAATGCGGATACAGGTGTGTAGGAATAGACCAGCGAGGTTTTGGGAAGTCCAGTAAGCCGTGGAAGGGATATAACTACGACAGGTTGGCTGATGACGTAAGGTGCGTGGTTGAGGCCTTGAAATTAAAGAATTTTGTCCTAGCAGGGCATTCAACGGGCGGCGCCATTGCTGTAAGATACATGGCCAGGCACAACGGATACGGGGTGTCCAAACTTGTTCTTATTGCCGCAGCAGCTCCCAGTCTCATAAAACGCCCCAATTTTCCATACGGATTGGAAAGGGAAACGGTGATAAAAATCATCGAGGATACATACAACGACCGCCCCAAGATGCTGGAAGATTTCGGCAATATATTTTTCTTTCAGCATATAACGAAGCCGTTTTCCTATTGGTTCCTGCAGCTGGGTTTGCAGGCTGCTTCGTGGGCAACCGCTGCCGTTGCCAATGCCTGGCTCCATGAAGAACTATTTCGCGATTTACAAATGATTAATGTGCCAACCCTGATCATGCACGGTATTCATGACGAAGTTGTCCCTTTCCAGCTGGGGCAGGTGCAGAAACAATATATTAAAAATTCGATACTCGTGCCATTTCAATATAGCGGTCATGGATTGTTTTATGAGGAACGGGATAAATTCAATCGGGAGTTGATGAAATTTATTGAAGGGTAAAGTTATTGTTCTGAGAGTAACACCCTGCGCCGCCTAAAAATATTATGAAAATAACAGAGGAAAGAAGGGTGTGAGAACGGTATGTCCGGAAATGCCAAATCCAATGCGATGTTCATAATACATGGAATAGGCAGGATGACGCAATTTCAGTTCAACGAACCGATAGCTATTCCCGGTGCTCAGCAACCTATAAAACTGGAAAACGCGACCCTGGCCCAAGCTACCATAAATTTAAACAATTTTAACGGCAAAATATTGATTAGCGCTACCGTTGGAT
>QGUT01000048.1 GCA_003242255.1 Bacillota bacterium | reverse complement strand
TGATAAAGGTGAGCTTCATCGAACCGGAAAATTCGGTGAGCCGGGAACTGGTGATGTTCAAAGTCAACACCGAGCCCGAAAGGAGGTCTGAGATAATAGGCATTGCGGAGATTTTCAGGGCCAACATCATCGACGTAAGCCGCGATTCGATGATCATCGAGCTTACTGGCGATAAGGATAAGGTAAACGCCATGGAGGAGATCTTGCGGCCCTTCGGGATAAAGGAACTGGTGAGAACCGGGATAATAGCGATGAACCGGGGGAACAAGTGCATAGAATCTCCCGAACAGTAAAAAAGGCCTGAAGAAGCTAAAAAAATTTAAAAAAAACAGGAGGGGTTTTTAATGGCTAAAATCTACTACGACGGCGATGCGGATTTAAAAATCCTGCAGGGGAAGAAGGTGGCGGTAATAGGGTACGGGAGCCAGGGGCACGCCCACGCCCTCAACCTGAAGGACAGCGGCGTAGATGTGGTCGTGGGGCTCTACAAAGGCAGCAGGTCGTGGAAACAGGCGGAAGAAGCCGGACTTGCGGTGAAAGAGGTGGAGGAGGCGGCTAAAGAAGCGGATATCATCATGATCCTGGTGCCCGACCACGTCCAGCCGAAGGTTTACGAAGAGTGCATAAAGCCCCATTTGAAGGAAGGCAAGGCCCTGGCCTTTGCCCACGGCTTCAACATCAGGTTCCACCAGATCGAACCACCCGAGTACGTGGACGTATTCATGGTGGCCCCCAAAGGTCCCGGGCATCTGGTGAGGAGGATGTACGAACAGGGGGCGGGGGTTCCGGCCCTGATCGCCGTTCACCAGGACTACACCGGCAAGGCCCTCGAGATAGGATTGGCTTACGCCAAGGGAATCGGGGCTACCAGGGCCGGGGTCATCGAGACCACTTTCGCCGAAGAGACGGAGACCGACCTTTTCGGCGAACAGTGCGTGCTCTGCGGCGGGCTTACCGAACTCATCAAAGCCGGTTTCGAGACCCTGGTGGAAGCCGGATACCAGCCGGAAATCGCCTATTTCGAGTGCCTCAACGAGATGAAGTTGATAGTGGACCTCATATACGAAGGCGGCATCAAGTGGATGAGGTATTCGGTCAGCGATACCGCCAAGTACGGCGACATCACCGTCGGGAAGCGGATAATAACGGAAGAGACCCGGAAAGAGATGAAAAAGGTCCTGGAGGAGATAACAAGCGGGGAATTCGCCAAAAGGTGGATTCTGGAAAACCAGGCGGGAAGGCCCGTCTACAAAACGCTTCTGGCAAAGGACGCCGAGCATCCCATCGAAAAGGTCGGCGAAACCCTCCGCAGCATGATGCCCTGGCTGAAAAAACAGCAGTAAATCGGGGGGTCCGGCCATGGCCAGGAGGATATGGATATTCGACACAACTTTGAGGGACGGCGAGCAGACGCCCGGCGTGGCCTTAAACGCAGAGGAAAAGCTGGAAATTGCAAAGCAGCTTGCGAAGATGAAAGTGGACGTGATCGAAGCCGGGTTTCCGGTAGCCTCTAAAGGGGATTTTGAAGCGGTGAAGAAAATAGCGGAAAACGTGAAGGGGCCGGTCATAGCGGCCCTCGCCCGGGCAAATTTTAAGGACATCGACGCGGCCTGGGAAGCCTTAAAATACAGCGAAAATCCGAGGATCCACACCTTCATCGCTTCCTCCCCCATCCACATGAAATACAAGCTCCGGATGTCACCGGAAGAGGTGCTCGAAGCGGCGGCGGAAGCCGTAAAGAGGGCCAAATGCTACACCGCCGACGTGGAGTTTTCGGCTGAGGACGCCAGCCGCTCCGACGTGGAGTTCTTATGCCGGCTCTTTTCCACCGCCGTGAAAAACGGCGCAACGGTCATAAACGTCCCTGACACGGTGGGGTATTCTACTCCCGAGGAATTTGGCGAACTCATAAGGACCCTCCGGGAGAGGGTGCCGGAACTGGACCGGGTGGTGGTGAGCGTCCACTGCCACGACGACCTGGGGATGGCGGTGGCCAATTCCCTCGCGGCGGTGAAAAACGGGGCCACCCAGGTGGAATGCGCGGTCAATGGCCTCGGCGAGCGGGCCGGGAACGCGTCTTTGGAAGAAATCGTCATGGCCCTTGTCACCCGAAAGGACGTCTACGATGTGGAAGTGGGGGTGGATACCCGCCAGATATACCGCACCAGCAGGCTGGTGAGTTCCCTCACCGGCATATACGTCCAGCCCAACAAGGCCATAGTGGGGGCCAACGCCTTCGCCCACGAATCGGGGATTCACCAGCACGGGGTCCTGGCCGAAAGGTCCACCTACGAGATCATGACTCCCGAGTCCATCGGCCTTCCTTCCAACCGGATAGTGCTGGGGAAGCACTCCGGGCGCCACGCTTTCTTCCACCGGCTGAAAGAACTGGGGTACGACGTCTCGGAAGAAGATGCCCTGAAGGCCTTCGAAAAATTCAAGGACCTGGCGGATAGGAAGAAGGAGGTCACCGACGAGGACATTGAGGCGATCCTGGGTGAACAGATGGCGGCCATTCCGAAAGTGCTGGAACTTGAATACTTCCTGGTATCTTGCGGCAACCAGTCCATCGCCACCTCCACCGTCCGCATAAGGAAGGGAGACCGGGTGGTGGAGGAAGCGTCCACCGGCGACGGGCCCGTAGACGCAACTTACAGGGCCATCGACCGGGCCTGCGGCGTAGCGTGCAGGCTGGTGGACTACTCGATAAAGGCGGTTTCGGGCGGAAAGGACGCCATGGGCGAAGTGGTGGTGAAGGTTGAAAGGGACGGCAGGATTTACACCGGCCGGGGCCTCAGCACCGACGTCATCGAGGCGAGCGCCCTGGCGTACGTGAACGCCTTGAACAAGAGCTTCGTAAATAGCGGCGAAACCGGGTCCAGGTAAGGGAAAAGCTGCAAAAACGGGGGAGAAGATCATGAAAATGACCATCAGCCAGAAGATAATAGCCCATCACTCGGGAAAGGATTACGTAGAGCCGGGGGAATTCGTCTTTGCGGACGTGGACCTGGCTCTCGCCAACGACATAACGGGCCCCGTGGCCATATCGGAATTCAAAAAGGCGGGGGGAAGCAGGGTCTTCGATAAAGATAAAATAGCCCTTGTTCCAGACCACTTTGCCCCCTGCAAGGACATAAAGTCCGCCGAACTCTGCAGGGCGCTCCGCGAATTTGCTAAGGAGCAAAACATCACCAATTATTTCGAGGTCGGCCGGATGGGGATAGAGCACGCGCTCCTCCCCGAAAAGGGCCTGGTGATGCCGGGGGACCTGGTGATCGGGGCCGACTCCCACACATGCACCTACGGGGCTTTAGGGGCCTTTTCGACGGGGGTGGGGAGCACGGACCTCGCCTTCGCCATGATGACGGGCAAATGCTGGCTCAAAGTCCCCGAGTCGATGAGATTTGAGTACGTGGGAAGGCCCAGGCCCTACGTTACGGGCAAGGATCTGATACTTTACACCATCGGAGACATCGGTGTGGACGGTGCCCTTTACAAATCCATGGAATTTACGGGAGAGGCCCTAAAGTATCTCTCAATGGACGAAAGGTTCACCATGACCAACATGGCGGTGGAGGCGGGGGCCAAGAACGGCATTATGGAGCCCGACGAAAGGGCTATAGAATATGCGAGGGAAAGGGGAAAGAGGGAATTCAAAATCTTCAAAAGCGACGAAGGGGCCTCGTACGCCGAAGTCAGGACTTACGACGTCTCCCGGATAAATCCGCAGGTGGCGAAGCCCCACTCCCCTGACAACGTGGCGGACGTGTATGAAGTTGCAGGAATCGCGATAGACCAGGTGGTGATAGGCTCCTGCACCAACGGGAGGCTGGAGGACATGAGGATGGCCGCCGAGATTTTGAAGGGAAGGAGGGTGCACCCCGAGGTGAGGCTCATCGTCATCCCGGCCACCCAGGAAGTGAGCCTTCGGATGCTGAAGGAAGGCATAACGGAAGTTTTTCTGGAAGCCGGGGCGGTGGTGAGCACCCCCACCTGCGGGCCCTGCCTAGGAGGCCACATGGGAATCCTGGCAAAAGGGGAAAAAGCGGTTGCCACCACCAACCGGAACTTCGTAGGAAGGATGGGCCATCCGGAAAGCGAAGTGTACCTCTCCAACCCGGCGGTGGCGGCGGCATCGGCGGTGCTGGGGCGGATAGCCCATCCCGAAGAGGTGGTGAAAATATGAATTTGAAGGGAAAAGCCTGGGTTTTCGGCGACAACGTGGATACGGACGTGATAATCCCGGCCAGGTATTTAAATACCACCCGGCCGGAGGAACTGGCGGTACACTGCATGGAAGACATAGATCCGGGTTTTTCTAAAAAAGTAAGTAAGGGCGACATAATAGTGGCGGGGAAAAATTTCGGCTGCGGCAGTTCCAGGGAGCACGCCCCCATCGCCATAAAAGGGGCGGGAGTAAGCTGCGTCATAGCCCGATCCTTTGCCCGGATTTTTTTCAGGAACGCCATAAACATAGGGCTTCCTGTCCTCGAGTGCGGGGAGGCGGTGGAGAGCATAAAGGCAGGGGACGAGGTGGAAGTGGACCTGGAAAGGGGCATTATCAGAGACCTCACTGCGGGCAGGGAATTTGCCGCAAGACCCTACCCGCCCTTTCTGGAGGAGATAATAAGGGCCGGCGGCCTTCTGGAATACGTGCGCCGGGGCGGTGTCGGCCGTGTATGACGTTGCGCTCCTCCCCGGCGACGGCATCGGCCCCGAGGTGATGGCCCAGGCCGAGAAGGTGCTTAAGGCCGTGTCAAAAATCTATAATGTTGAATTTAATATTATTAAAATGCCGGCAGGGGGAGCCTCCATAGACGAGTGCGGAGTGCCGCTCACCGAGGAAGTCCTGGAATCCTGCAGGAAATCCGATGCGGTCCTCTTCGGGGCGGTGGGAGGCCCTAAGTGGGACCACCTCCCGATGGAAGTTCGGCCCGAAAGGGCCATACTGAAGCTGCGGAAGGAACTGGACCTTTTCGCGAACTTAAGGCCCGCCTTTTTGATCCCTGCGCTTTCAGCAAAATCGCCTTTGAAAGGCGAGATCCTCGAAAAAGGCGTCGACATCCTGGTGGTCCGGGAACTCACCGGAGGCCTTTACTTCGGCGAGCCCAAGGGTATAGAAGTCCGGGATGGCGAAAGGGTGGCCCGCGATACGCTGCTTTACACCGAGGAGCAGATAAGAAGGGTTGCCCGGATCGGCTTTAAACTCGCCCGAAGCCGCCGGAAAAGACTCTGCCTCGTGGATAAGGCCAACGTGCTCGCCAGTTCCCGGCTGTGGCGGGAAGTGGTGTCGGAAGTCGCGGAGGAATTTCCGGACTTGGAACTTTCCTACATGTACGTAGATAACTGCGCCATGCAGCTTATAGCAAACCCGGGGGCTTTCGACGTGATCCTCACCGAAAATACCTTCGGCGATATTTTGAGCGACGAAGCGGCGGCCGTCATCGGCTCCCTGGGCCTCATGCCCTCGGCCAGTTTAGGGGAGAAGGGGCCCTGCCTTTACGAGCCGGTCCACGGCTCCGCCCCGGACATAGCCGGGAAGAACCTGGCCAATCCCGTAGCCATGATTCTCTCGGCGGCCATGATGCTGGATATCTCCTTCGGGCTCAAGGAAATATCCGAGAAGGTTAAGGAGGCGGTGGCAAGAGCCCTGGAGGCGGGCTACGCCACCCCTGACGTAGCCTTGCCCGATTCCAAAATAATTTCCTGCGAGGAAATGGGAGATGTAATAATATCTTTTATTGAAAAATAATGATTTTTATAGTATAATCAAACACAATATTCAGAAACGGCGATGAAGAGGAGAGTAAGCAGCTTCCCGAGGCTACAGAGAGTCGGGGAAGGTGAGAGCCGATGCCGAGGGAACTGCCGAAAATCACCTCCGAGCTGCCGGAGTGAAAGGAAGTAGCTCCGGTCGGGGCCCTTTTTCAGGGAATTGGCACCCGTTAAAGTGCCGGGTATCGGACGAAAGTCCCGTACCTGCCGAGGTCCGCTGCCGCGAGGCGCGGATGAAGAGGGTGGTACCGCGAAGGCCCTTCGCCCCTTATTCTTTTTGGGGCGAAGGGCCTTTTTGATTTTACAAAAAAAATTATAAGAGGTGGAGAGGAGATGACGGGAGCAGAGGTACTCTTGAAAGCCCTTGAAGAAGTAGGGGTAGAAGTGATTTTCGGATTTCCGGGAGGTGCCGTCCTCCCTATATACGACGCCCTTTACAATAATGGGAAGATAAAGCACGTGAGGACAGTCCACGAACAGGGGGCCGCCCATGCGGCGGACGGCTACGCCCGGGCCACGGGCCGGGTGGGGGTGGTCATGAGCACCTCCGGGCCGGGGGCCACCAACCTGGTGACGGGCATAGCCACGGCTTACATGGACTCGGTGCCCATGGTAGTCCTGGCCGGCCAGGTCTCTACCGACCTGATAGGAAGGGATTCCTTCCAGGAAGTGGATATATGCGGGATTACCCTGCCGATCACGAAGCACAGCTTCATGCTGAGGGACAAAAGGGAGATAGTGAAGACCGTAAAGCAGGCCTTCCACATAGCGAGGTCGGGGAGGCCGGGGCCTGTCGTCATAGAACTGCCCAAGGACGTCATGGCAGCCAGCACCAGCATGGAAGAACAGAAATTGGACCCGGATTTGTGCTTTAAGGCCCATTCGGAGAGGACAAATTGTTGTCAATGGGAAGAAGGCCTTAAAGAGGCCGCGGAGTTGATAAGGCAGGCGGAAAGGCCGGTAATTTACGCCGGCGGCGGCGTGAAGCTGTCGGGAGCCTCCTCGGTCCTGCTGGAATTGGCCGAGAAGGTCCACTCTCCCGTCGCGACCACGCTCATGGGGATCGGCTGCTTTCCCCAAGGCCACGAGCTCTACCTCGGGATGCTTGGGATGCACGGCACTCCCTGGGCCAATCTGGCCGTCAGCGAGTGCGACCTTCTGGTGGCGGTGGGAGCCCGCTTTGACGACCGGGTCACGGGAAAGGCCGATGAATTCGCGAGGAATGCGAAGATAATCCATATCGACATAGATTCGGCCGAGATAGGCAAGAACGTGAGGGCGGACCTGGCTCTTACCGGGGATGCAAAAGAGGTTCTGTCGAGGCTGGTCGGGATGGTCCTCGAAAAGCGCCACGATGACTGGCTGAAGAGGATAAAGCAATTTAAGGAAAAGTATACTGCAAAAGATTTGAAAGGCCGGCTGACCCCCAGATACGTGATGGAAGAGATAAGCAGGCTCACCGGGGGCCGGGCTATAATCGCCACGGAAGTGGGGCAGCACCAGATGTGGGCCGCCCAGTACTACAAATTTGAAGACTCATCGAATTTCATAACGTCGGGGGGCCTCGGCACCATGGGCTTCGGGCTCCCGGCGGCTATAGGGGCGAAGATCGGCAGGCCCGACAAAATCGTCTTCGACATCGCCGGGGACGGCAGCTTCGAGATGAACTGTCACGAGCTTTTGACGGCCCTGAGGTACGACGTGCCGGTGATAGTGGTGGTTTTTAACAACAGGAGTCTGGGCATGGTCCGGCAGTGGCAGGATATGTTTTACGGGGGGAGGTTCTCCCATTCCTCCCTAGGAGAGGGGACCGATTATTCCAAAATTGCCCAGGGATTCGGCGTTGCCGGGTACAGGGCGGAAAGCTGCGAGGAATTGCGAAAGGCCCTGAAGAAGGCCATGGATTCGGAAAAACCGGCGGTGATCGAGGTGCTGATAGATAAGGATGAAAAGGTCCTGCCCATAGTGCCACCCGGAAAGCCCATATACCACATGCTGGGAATCGATTGACGAAGAGAGAGGATTCACTTTAGGAGTTTCTGGTATAATTAAATTACCTGGGGTGAAAAATTACAAGGAGGGATTTTTTTGAATAAAGAGCGGCTCCAAAAGGTTTTAAAGGAAATGGAAAGGCAGAACCTGGGCCAGCTCATAATATCCGATCCCATTTCGATATTTTACCTCACGGGAAAGCGGATAGACCCCGGCGAGAGGATGCTCGCCCTTTATCTGAGGGCCGGGGAAGAGCCCAAACTCTTCGTAAACGAGCTCTTCCCGGTGAGCGAAGATCCGGGGTTGGAAAGAATATTTTTCAAGGACGTGGAGGACCCGGTGGAACTTCTCTCCAGACACGTGCGGGAAGGGGAAACCCTGGGGGTCGACAAAAACTGGCCCGCTCGGTTTTTACTGAGGCTCATGGAACTCAAGAAAGGCTGCAGGTTCACGGTCTCGGATGCGGTCGAGAGAGTAAGGATGCGGAAAGACCCGGCGGAAATAAGCTCGATGCGGGAGTCTTCCAGGATCAACAGCCAAGCCGTAAAGAAGCTATGGGAGTTGATACCCAAAGGTTACACCGAAAAAAAGATGGGGCGAATGCTGCTTGAAATTTACGAGGATTTGGGGGCCGACGGCTTTTCCTTCGAGCCCATCATAGCCTACGGCGAAAACGCCGCGGACCCCCACCACGTCCCGGGGGATTTCACCCCGAAGGAAGGGGATTCCATTGTAATAGATATCGGCTGCGTAAAGGACTCTTATTGTTCCGACATAACCAGGACGGTGTTTTATAAAAAAGCCTCCGAAGAAGCAAGAAAGGTATACAATATTGTGCTGGAAGCCAACAGAAGGGCCATCGAAGCGGTAAAGCCCGGCGCGCGGTTCTGCGACATAGATGAGGCGGCCAGGAGCTGCATCGAAAGGGCCGGCTACGGCAAATATTTTACCCACCGCACAGGGCACTCCATAGGGATGGAAGTCCACGAGTTGGGGGACGTGTCAGTTGCCAATGGGGAAAGGTTGGAGCCCGGCATGATATTTTCCATAGAACCCGGCATATATCTGCCCGGCAGGCTCGGGGTGCGGATCGAGGACCTGGTGGTGGTGACCGACGATGGCTGCGAAGTGTTGACGACCTGCGAAAAGGACCTCACTATAATAGAGTAAGAAGTTTTTTTCGATGATTGGGCCTGCCCATGTGATCGGCATGGCAAAAGAGGAGATTCGGATGAGGGAGTTTTCGGCGGTAGTGCTGAACGGCGGCAAGTCGTCGCGCCTTTCGGGGCAGAACAAGGGCCTTTTGAGGCTAGGCGGGATCACCATCCTTGAAAGGATCGTGGATGTGCTGTCTCCCCTTTTTCCCGAGGTGCTGGTGATATCCAACTATCCGGAGCAGCTCGGTTTTTTGAAAGGCCGGTGTCCCATATTCCAGGATGAGATAAAGGGTCTGGGCCCCCTCGGCGGGATATACACGGGCCTTAAGAAGATGCGGTTTGAAACAGGCTTTTTTGTGGCCTGCGACATGCCTTTTTTAAATCCAGAGCTGATTCTCACTTTGCTCGGAAACTCCGAAGGGGCCGATGTGGTCTGCCCGAGGATCGGGGAATTTATCGAACCCCTTCATGCGGTGTACTCTAAAAAATGCATCGCTCCCATCGAGGATATTGTGCAAAACGGAGGGAAAAGAAGGGTGAGGGACCTTTTCGCCCGGGTGAAGACCCGGTTTGTGGATCTGCCGGAGGGCCGATTCTACCCCGAATTTTTGAACATAAACACCTGGGAGGATTTTGAAAAGGCCAAGGGAATTTTGCAAAAGAGCGGCTGGTCGGGTATAATGTTTTCGGAATCAGAAAGGGGGTAACCGATGCAGTCAGGATTTTCGTCAAAGAGGGTAATAATCGGACCGGAAGGCTTTAAGAAAGTGGTCGATATATCATCGCCGAATAAAATAGGGCTTCCGAACGGCCAGATCGATTCGGAAAAGCTCGCTGAGATTTCGCCGGGGGGCAGTTTCGAAGTGAAAGGCGTCGTCTACCACGTTTTAAGCTGTGATGCCTTTGACTACGTGATGTACTACCTCAAGCGCCGGACCCAGATAGTTTATCCCAAAGAAGGGGCCTACATAATGATGAGGCTCGACGTGGCTCCGGGGAAACGGGTAGGCGAAGCTGGCACCGGCTCAGGGGCTTTTACCTTGTGCCTTTCCCGGGCGGTGGGACCGGAAGGGCGGGTCTACACCTACGAGCAGAGGGAAGAATTCTACAAGCTCGCCGAGAAAAATATAAAGGGATTTTCCGAGTTCGACAACGTGGTAATGCACCTCAAATCCATCGCCGAGGGCATTGAGGAAAGAGATCTCGACGCCTTTTTCCTCGACGTGAGGGAGCCGTGGGAGGTCATAGGCGAAGTGAGAAAGGCCTTAAAGCCTGCGGGCCACCTGGGAATCATAGTCCCCACCACCAACCAGGTAAGCCAGACCTTAGAGGCCCTCGAACAGGTCGGTTTTTACGTGGCCGAAGTCGTGGAAATCATGATGCGGAAGTACAAGCTGGTCCCGGAAAGGCTCCGGCCGGAGGACCTCATGGTGGGGCATACCGGCTACTTGATTTTCGCAAGGAAACTTGGTGAGTAAAAAGGCAGTGAGCTAAGCCACTGCCTTATTTATGTGCGCCCGGCATGGGCGTTAACTCGGTGGTGAAAGTCCACTGCAGGCGAGGCAGCACTAGCCTGCTAGCCGAAGGCAAGGGTGTCCACCGCGAGGTGGAATCTGAAGGAAGCTGGAGGCAA
>QGUT01000208.1 GCA_003242255.1 Bacillota bacterium | reverse complement strand
CGGCATAAGGTCGCTTCAGGGGCTCAAAAAAGGCATGTTTCACGACGACTCGCCGGTAGAGATTAAAACCCTGAAAAAGGTTCTCATGCGATTTCCCCAGGACCCATGGCACTGACATGGGTCTTTTATTTGTCTTGATTTTAATACTCCGAAGGTGTAATATGAAAATGAGCATAATTTTAAAAAATAACGTGGTGCAATGCACCTAGCAGTGTAGAGGAAAACATAGGAGCTAGGGAATGAACAATTTAATTTTAAGAGAAAAAGTGATTGTGCTCACTAAAACATTTTTTGGGGGGGTTAGTATGAAGGACAAGATAAGGGTGTTTTTTCAGCCGATTAAAATTGGCAAGGTGGAAATCCCAAATAGGTTTTTCATGGCCCCTATGGCTTTGCCGGTCGAATGCGACGAAAACGGCGCCTTTACGGACAAATCCATCGAGTACTACGTGCAGAGGGCCAAAGGAGGAACGGGGCTCATCATCACCGGAGCCAATTGGGTGGAAAATGAAGTAGAGCCCCACGCTCCCTGCATTTTCCCGTGCCCCACGACGATGCCTAACCTTTACGAAAAGAAGGCAAGGGAGCTGACCGAGAGGGTTCACGCCTTCGGCAGCAAGATTTTCTGCCAGCTAACGGCCGGCTTGGGCAGGTCCGCCATTCCCGGATTTGTTCCGCCGGACCGCTTGGTGGCCCCCAGCGAAATTCACAACCGCTGGATACCGGAGCTTACCTGCCGGGAGTTGAAGACCGAAGAAGTAGAAAAGATAGTCGAGAAGTTCGGGGAAGCGGCAGAGATTGTGAAAAAATCCGGATTTGACGGAATCGAGGTCCACGCCATCCACGAAGGGTACCTCTTGGACTGCTTTGCCATGAGCTTCTTCAACAAGCGCACCGACAAATACGGCGGCGATTTAAGGGGGAGGCTTACCTTTGCCATCGAAATAGTGAAAAAGATAAAAGAAGTGTGCGGAGAGGATTTCCCGGTAATTCTTCGTTTTTCCATAAAGAGCTACGTCAAAGATTACTTTAAAGGTGCTTTGCCCGGAGAGACTTTTGAAGAAAAAGGGCGCGATATAGAAGAAGCTCTGGAAGCGGCTAAAATCCTCCAGGATGCCGGATACGACGCTTTCGATGCGGATGCGGGGACTTACGACTCTTGGTACTGGGCTCATCCGCCGATGTACTTTGAAAAAGGGATTTACCTGCCCCTGGCAAAGCGCCTGAAGGAAGTCGCAAAAGTGCCCGTCATGGTGGCGGGGCGGATGGACGATATTGAAAAATCGGCGCAGGCCCTGATAGACGGTATCATCGATATGGTGGGCCTCGGGCGCCCGCTTCTGGCAGACCCGGAATTCGTAAACAAGGTGAGGACAAATCAAATAGACCAGATACGGCCCTGCCTGGGATGCCACGATGGCTGCTTCGGCCGCGTGTTGGAGGGGGGCCAAGGTAGCTGCACCGTCAATCCCGAGTGCGGGCGCGAGATAGCGGTAGGCATAAAGAAAGCTGACAGCAGGAAGAAAGTGGTTGTGGTGGGTGGAGGGCCGGCAGGAATGGAAGCGGCCCGGGTATCTGCCTTAAGGGGTTACGATGTCATCCTGTTTGAAGCAAGCGACAAGTTGGGAGGCGCCCTTTTAGCGGCTAGTGCCCCGGATTTCAAGGAAGATGAAAGGAATTTAATCGCCTGGTACGAAGGGCAGCTCAAAAAGCTCGGCGTGGATATAAGGCTCAATACCAAAGCGGACAAGGCGACGATCGATGCGATAAAGCCCGACATAATCTACGTCGCCGAAGGCTCCAGGCCCATCGTGCCTTCTGTAGACGGAATAGAAAAGGCCGTGCTCGCCCAGGATGTCCTCCTCGGCAAGGTGGAGGCTAAAGACAACGTGGCCGTAATAGGCGGAGGGCTGGTGGGCTGCGAACTGGCCCTGCACCTGGCAAAGCAGGGGAAGAAGGTCACCATCGTGGAGGCGCTACATGACATCCTGTCTTCGGGTATTAAGCCGCCACCCATGAACGAATGGATGTTGAGAGATCTGCTGGCCTTCTATAAAGTCGAAATAAAGACGGGGAGGAGCCTGTCTTCCGTAACCGACGAAGGCGCGGTCGTGACGGGAGAAAATGGCACTGAGACCATACCCTGCGAGCAGGTGATCATAGCGGTTGGGTACAAGCCCGAAAGGTCCCTGTACGATGAATTGAAATACGATTACGCTTACGTCTACAACTTGGGAGATTCAAAAGAGGTGAGAAACATCCGCGGGGCCATTTGGGACGCTTATGAGGTGGCCCGCAGTTTGTAATAAGTGCGAAATAAAACTATAAAGTTTTCGTAGATGGATTGAGGGTTAGGGAATATTCCCTAACCCTCATTTTGTTGACAAAACTATTTATTTGAGTTTTATTTGCTCTTAATATTTTGAAATAGCTTTGGCTTGATTTTTCCCTTCCCAAAATGTAAAATTAGTATGAGCACAAAATTGTGCACAGCGGGTGAGAGCATGGACCTGATACGCATAGGCGACAAACTTATAAGCATGAACAAAATAGTGTCGGCGCTGGAGGAGATACTGTCTTTGAGGCAGAAAGGACTCTCCCAGGCCGAAGTGGCGAAAAGATTCGGGATAGACCGGTCTTTCATCTCGAGAATAGAAAACCTGGGCGAGGTGAGAAAGGGCAAGACCATAGCCCTTGTGG
>QGUT01000207.1 GCA_003242255.1 Bacillota bacterium | reverse complement strand
GTTCAAGACTTTGACAACTTGTGTATTGTCGATTTCATCATCGGGGTTGTATGTTATAACTTCTTTCTCAATTTTGGGAAGCTCAACAGAGTCTGCAATATTATAGGGAATGAGTTGTTGTTTCACCGCTGTATCCAGAGCTTTATGTATTACTCTGTGATGATATACAAGGCTTGATTGAGATAAAGATCCATTTTTTCCATCTAGGCGAGGGCCTTCTATTAGTTCTTTATAGAATGTCTGCAAATGAAGCGGCCTCAATTTTTCTAAAGGTATAGTTCCTAATTTGGGAATAACCCTTAGGTTTAATATCTGAGAATAACGCCTGTATGTATTTGGAGATAGCCTGACCTTACAGTAATCTTCAAGCCATTTTTGGAGATATTCGCCGAAAGTTATTTTTGTATCAAGAAGCAGTCCTTTATCATATTCCGAAATAAGTTTTGCCATTTCTATTTCCGCTTCTCTCTTTGTACCGCGGAAAGACCTGTATAATCTTTTTCGTTTTCCGGTTTCGGGGTCTCTGCCAAGCTCTATCACTATAGTCCAGGAGCTTTTTGACTTCTTTTCAAGATGGCCGGGCATTTGGTTCACCTCAATTCAAAAAGAGATTTTATTTCTTCCAAAGGTATTTTCATTTTTTCATAAGGTATGTTTTCAATTAAATATTTTTCCATATCACCGGTGAACAGTTCATCCATAATCTCGTGAGGATCTTCAACGACATAGTATCTACCTTGCAGAGCTTTACAGTGCTCGCATGTATTTGCAAAATAGCTCTTGTTTTCTGTTTTGCTGAATTTTTTACAGATGGTATTATACTTTAGAGATAATAATTTATCGAGGGTTTCTATATCACCCAATCCGATAAAACCGATGCTTTCAAAGTAATCGTCTAACTCGCACAAATCGTAATTCAGAAAATACGAATAAACCTTGGTGGTTTTCCCGCACTTCCAGCAAATTCTATCCCAGGCATATATGTTAATGCCGTATGTCTTTATATATTAGAAAATCAACTCGTGAATTTTAAGTGTAGATCTACATTTGGGAAAATTTGAGCATCCCGCAAAGACACTGAATTTCCCAGATCTTAAAACGTAATATCCGCTACATAGCCTGCATTTCACTTTTTTCACGTACAGCACCTCACTTTAATTAATTTTTCTGGGATGTTTAGCGCACTAGCAATCTGTTCTATAGTATATCCTTCGTATTCAGTCATATCAGTTGCGTACGTTAAAAGTTCAACGGCAAACTGGTTTGCCTCATTTTCGTATCTGGAAGATATAAAAAAGGTATTCCTTTCAAGAAATATGGCATTTATTGAAGGATGAATTATGCAGTGTCCTAATTCGTGGGCAGCAGTTGCTACCTGTTGCTTTTCGTCATATGCTTCATTAATTACCACTATTTTCCTCCGTAGTTTGGTAAAATAAAAACCTCTGATGTTCTTAGGCAGAGGTTGCTTTATGTATATTATGTCCAGCGCGTCCATTAATTCGAAAGGATCGCTGGTTTTATATTTTTTTACAAGGTTTCTTACAATACGCTTAATGTCCAAATAGGCCACCCCGCCTAATAGAGTTAACTTGAACGAGAAATTCTTTCAGAGTCTTGACAGCTAATATTATGTTTGATATTATAGAGTTGAACCACTTAAAGCGCGAATGCGCCGTAGGTGGTGTTTTTTATTGCCTTTTTGGCTTTGGGTAATTTACTATACCGAATTCGTTATCAGAAGCCGCTTTACAGTTTATGCGGGGTTTTATTATATTCAGGAAATTTATAACATCATCAAAGTCTAGTATTTGCTTAACTCTGTTTGCCCAGTCACCTTGTATAAATGTTTTCGAGCTATATAGATAGACTATGTATGCTATTAAATCTGCAATCTGTAAAAAGTACGATTCCTTTGATTCCTTTGGTAAAGGATCCTCTATCAAGAGTTTAATTTCGTTATATAAATATTTTCCTGGATATATTTTTGAAGGTATGGGGTTATATTTCTGCATTCTCCTGGAAGTTTTTCTCATTTTACCGATTCTACCCTCATCTGTAATAATAAGAAATTTCGAATTATCTGTTTCACTCAAATCGTTCTCTATTCTCTGTATGTTGTAAGAAAAAGCGGTGTCTAAGACGTTGTAATCGTCTTTTAAAATATTTGGTTTTACAATAACCACATTGATTATTTTTACTTCCAATTTTGCTATACAGTTGAAATAATCTGTAAGTATATTTTTCTTTGTTATCGGATCCCAGTTATATTTCCTGTAAGGGTTTTTGTCTGTTAAAAAATCTTTTGTATGGAACTCCAATTTTATAGGGAACTTATATTTTTGTTTTAATTCTTTGCGAAAATCCTTTACGATGTTATAATTATCTTTCCATACGGATTCGTCCATATATACGCTCGTCAAAACGAATAATTCAGAAGAATATTTAGGATAGCCATCGTCTCCACTTTCGTCGAAATATGCTATATACATACCTCTTCCTCCGGCTTTTTTGTTTTTAACTTCCGTTATTTTTTCTTCTTCTTCCTTCCATACTTTTCCTTATTCCTCAGCTTTGCCATTTCCAGGCCCACCCGCATGGCGCTTATAATTGCGTCTACATCCTCTTGGCTCAATATTTCCCCGTCAAGCATGAGGCCTTCTGTATTTTCAATTCGCTGACGGGTTTCTTCTATGATCTTTTCTATATCGCGCTCGTCC
>QGUT01000047.1 GCA_003242255.1 Bacillota bacterium | reverse complement strand
TTCCGTGGGTTCGAAATTTGTTTAAAAGGCAGGCTCTGGCCACCACAAGGTCGTAATTTTCCCTGTACTCCGGTTTTTTCCCAAGGCTCTCGGCCCTACCGCACAGAACATAAGTTTCTTTCAATCCCAAATTTTTAATAGCGTTTTCGAGAAACTCCGCTTTTTTTCTGTTTGAATCCATCAAATAAACTTTCAGATCCTTTCGTGTTATTTTCAGCGGAATCCCCGGAAACCCGGCACCGGTTCCGACGTCTATCATCCTGGCGCCGGGAGCAATTTCAATTTTTTTTAACAAGATCAGCGAATCGATCAGGTGCTTTATTATAAATTCGTCTTTTCCCTCTATTGAAGTGAGATTTATTCTTTCGTTCCATTTTTCAATTTCTCTCTTATAATTGGCGAACAAAAGAGCCTCTTCAATTTTTATTTCTATATCGCATTTTTTTGCTATTTCTATCAGCCTTTCCTCAAATTTGCTCTTCATCCTTCCGCCTCTTTCGCTGGGTCTCTAAATATATCAACAAAACGGTGACATCCGCCGGATTCACTCCGGAAATCCTGGAAGCCTGTCCAATGGATGCGGGCCTTATTTTCTTCAATTTTTCTCTTGCTTCCGTCCTCAGGCCGTGCACTTTATCGTAATCGAGGTCAGGAGGTATCCTCTTGTTTTCCATTTTTTTGAAGTTCTCCACCTGTTTCAACTGCCGCTTTATATATCCATCGTAAGCCGTCATTATCTCCACCTGTTCGATCACTTCCTGAGGCAGTTCGGGCCTTTCTCTGTCCAGGATTTTCAGCGAATCATAACTTATTTCCGGGCGCTTCAACAAGTCTTCCAGAGTCGCCGGCGTTGTGAGGGGTGAAGATCCAATTTGTTCTAACGCAGAATTTATTTCCTGAGTGGGAGTCACTTTAGTTGCCCGGAGCCTTTCGATCTCCTCTTCTATCATTTTTTTCTTTTTTAGAAACTTCTCATACCGCTCTTCGCTTATCAATCCCACCCGGTAGCCCAATTCGGTCAGCCTCATGTCGGCATTGTCGTGCCTCAACAAAAGCCTGTATTCGGCCCGGGAAGTCAGCATGCGATAGGGTTCGTCGGTCCCTTTGGTCACCAGGTCGTCTATGAGCACCCCGATGTAAGCGTCGGACCTTTTCAGCACGAGAGGTTCCTCTTCTTTTATCTTCAATGCCGCATTGATACCCGCCACCAGGCCCTGCGCGGCGGCTTCTTCGTACCCCGAGGTGCCGTTGATCTGACCGGCCATATACAGGCCCTCGATTTCCTTGGTCTCCAAAGTAAGTTTTAGCTGAGTGGGCACCACGTAATCGTACTCGATGGCGTAGCCGGGGCGCATCATTTTTACATTTTCTAATCCCCTTATGGTCTTTAAAACTTCAATCTGGACATCCTCGGGCAGGCTGGTAGATACTCCCTGCAGGTACATTTCACAGGTGTTCAAACCTTCCGGCTCTACAAAGACCTGATGGGATTCTTTTTCCGGAAAATTTACGATCTTCACCTCAATGCTGGGGCAGTAGCGGGGCCCTACCCCTTTTATCTGCCCGGTGTAAAGAGGAGCCCGGTGCAGGTTTTCTCTTATTATTTCGTGGGTCCTCTCGTTGGTGTAAGTGAGCCAGCATGAGACCTGGGGCCTTTCTATCTTCTCCGTCTCGTACGAAAAGGGGATTATAATTTCGTCGCCCGGCTGCTCAATCATCTTGGAAAAATCAATGGAATCCCGGTGGACCCGAGGAGGTGTGCCTGTCTTAAACCTGCCTAGTTCAAATCCGAGGTCCTCCAGGCATCGGGAGAGTTCGTTGGCCGGGAAAAGGCCGTTGGGACCACCGCTAAAACTCACATCTCCTATAACGATCCTTCCCCTCAGATAGACCCCGGTGGTGAGTATTACGGCCCTGGCGTAAAAAACGGCCCCCGTCTTGGTGACTACCCCTTTGACCCTCGTCCCTTCCACCAGGATCCTGGTCACTTCCGCCTGGACTATATCCAGGTTTTTCTGCTTTTCCAAGGTGTACTTCATGGAAAATTGGTAAGCCTTCTTATCGGCCTGAGCTCTCAAAGCCCGCACTGCCGGTCCCTTTTTTGTGTTAAGCATCCTCATCTGGATTAGCGTCTTATCTATGTTTTTGGCCATTTCTCCGCCCAGGGCATCTATTTCCCTCACCAGGTGCCCCTTAGCAGGACCGCCTATGGAGGGGTTGCAGGGCATGAGGGCTATGCTGTCCAGGTTCAGCGCAAATACCACAGTCTTCATTCCCAACCTTGCCGCTGCGAGGGCAGCTTCGCATCCGGCATGCCCGGCCCCTACTACGGCAATATCGTAATATCCCGCAGTGTATTCCATTTTCCCACCTTCATTTTCCTATGCAGAAATTTTCAAATATGGCTTTTATCACATCGTCGCCTACATTGTCGCCGGTGATTTCACCCAAGAATTCCAGGGCTTCCCTTACCTCCATGGCAACCACTTCCATCGGAGAGGATTCTTTCAATTCCTTTTCCGCTCTCTTCAAAGCGTCGACGGCTTTTTTTATGGCCTGCCGGTGCCTCGCTCGGGTTATCACTATTCCTTCGTCCAGAGGACCGACTTCTTTTGTTACAGCATGGAAAATGGCGTCTTTTAACTCCTCAATGCCTTCCTCCTTGAGGGCAGAAATCCTTATTATCTTCCTGCCGGGGAAGACGTTTTTCAATTTTTTTATATCTATTTTTTCCGGCAGGTCTACTTTGTTAACTACCAGGATTACAAACTTATCCTTCACCAGTTCGGCGATCTTCAGGTCTTCTTCCTTCAATTCCTCCGAGGCATCGAACATCAAGAGAACCAGCTCTGCGTTTTCCAGGTACTCCAACGCTTTTTCTACACCTATTCTCTCGACCTCGTCCAGGGTCTCCCTTATTCCCGCCGTATCTATTATTTTCACCGGAATGCCCTTCACGTTTATATACTCCTCTATGGCATCCCTCGTGGTTCCGGGTATATCCGTGACAATAGCCCTTTTTTCCCTTAAGAGGGAATTCAAAAGGGACGATTTGCCAACGTTAGGCCTGCCCAATATGACCGTCGACAAACCTTCTCTCACTATCTTTCCTGCCTTCGATTTATTCAACAGGTCCTCCATCTTTTTTATAAGATCTATAACTTCCGCCCTTAAAGACTCCGGGTCAAGGCCGGGTATATCGTCCTCGGGGAAATCTATGCTGGCTTCTATGTTTGCCAAGACCTTTATTAATTCCTGCCTCAAATCCCCAATCTGGCTGGAAAGGCCGCCTTTCAGTTGTTCCATAGCTATTTTCAAAGCCCGGTCGGTTTTGGCCCTGATCAGGTCGATCACAGCTTCGGCCTGGGAAAGGTCAATTCGGCCGTTTAAAAAGGCCCTTTTTGTAAATTCGCCGGGTTCAGCCATTCGTGCGCCGCAGGACAGCACCACTTCCAGGATTCGGTTCTGTACCGTCAATCCCCCGTGGCTGTTTATTTCTACCATATCTTCCCTGGTGTAGGTATGCGGAGCTGTGTACTTTACTAAGAGTACCTCGTCGATGGTCTCTTTGGTCTCTGGGTCAATGATGTCTCCCAAGTACATGGTCCTGGGCTTCATGCCGCCCGGCTTTGGCTTTTTGGGGACAAATATCTTTTCCGCGATGCTGAAGGCCTCGTCTCCGCTTATCCTCACTATCCCTATTCCACCCTCACCATAGGGAGTGGATATGGCAGCTATAGTGTCCCTTTCATAATCCATCGGCCATCTCACCCCATTACAATATATCCTCCTGTCATCTGACAGGAGGATATTTTAAAGAAATTATGACCCTTCTATATGGTTCTTCTCCTTCGCTATGGGTTTTCACCCGGCTGTCGTTTTGAAGGGCGCTGTGGATGATCTTCCTCTCCGACGGAGGCATGGGCTCTAAAGCGATGCTCTTTTTTGTCTCTTTGACCCTTTTCGCAATCTTGAAGGCTAGCTCCCTTAAAACCTTTTCCCTCTTTTTCCTGTAGCCTTCCACATCCAGCACTATCCTCTTGTGTTCCAGGCTCTCCTTGTTCGCCACCAGAGAAGTCAAAAACTGCAGGGCGTTCAAAGTAGCTCCTCTCTTGCCTATGAGGATTCCCAGATCTTTACCCCTCATCTCTATTCTGCACAGGCCGTCTTCCTCGTATACCGTATCGATGTCGGGCGCAATATTTAAAATATCAAAGAGTCCCTTCAAAAATTCTACAGCTCTTTCCTCCGGCTTCTTTTTCAGGGTTACCCTCACTTTGGCCATCCGGGAAAGCAAGCCGAATAGGCCTCTGCTTCCCTCGTCGATGACCTCAACTTCCACATCTTCCTTTTTAGCGTTCAATTCTTTCAAAGCCAGGTCGACCGCTTCTTCCACCGTCTTTCCGGTTTTCTCAACGGTCTTCATTTTACTCTGCCTCCTTTTTCGCAGAGGCTGGGGAGCGCATTATCAAGAATTGCTGCAACATTTGCATCAGGTTGCTAACAACCCAGTAAAGGGCCAGGCCCGATGGGAACTTAGCCGCCATCCAACCGATAAAAGCCGACATCACTATACTCATCGTCCCCTGCTGGTTGTCCGCCCCTTGCGGCATCCCTATTCTTGAAGAGAGATAGGTGGTGACTGCCGACAAAACAGGCAATATGTAAGTGGTGTCCGGTGCTCCCAGGTCCTTTATCCAGAGGAAACCGGCATTGCCGAAATTGTAATTTTGGAGCACTTGAAATAAGGCGATTATGAACGGAAATTGTATGAGAATGGGAAGGCATCCTCCCATGGGATTTATCTTATGTTCCTCGTAAAGTTTCATCAATTCCTTATTCATTTTTTCTTTATCGTTTTTATACTTCTCTTGAATTTTCTTCTGCAAAGGCGCTATTTCCTGCATTTTTTTTATGGAGTTATATTGCTGGAAACTGAAAGGCAGCAGTATCAACTTTATCAGAGCCGTGAGCACTATTATGGCTATGCCGTAGTTGTTGGTGTAACCGTATAAATAGTCCATCAATTGTTTCATTATGTTCTGCAAGAAACTCATTCATGCGCTCCCCCTTTTGTATTGGTAACTGTCATACAGGGTCGTATCCGCCTGGATGGAAGGGGTGGCATTTCATCAAACGTTTAAGAGCCTTTAATCCTCCCACCAGCATACCGTATTTTTCAATAGACTGTTTGGCGTACTCGGAACAGGAGGGGTAAAATCGGCACGTTCTAGGCTTTAAAGGCGATATCGCCTTTTGATAAAACACAATTGCCGAAATTAAGATTTTTTTACTCATTTTTGTTCCCAGCCCAGAGGTTTAATTTTTTTAGCAATTTTATCATGTACCCTTTTATTTCATGGTAATTTGCCTCTTTGATGTCTTCTTTTGCCGAGATCACTACGTCGTAACCACTCTTTATATCATCGTAGCTGGTCCTGAAGGCTTCCTTGATCCGCCTCTTCACTTTGTTCCTCACTACGCTCTTTCCTATTTTCTTGCTGACCGAAACGCCGAGCCTCGTAAATTCAAGGCCGTTTTCCTTCGCGTACATGGTAAAAAAAGGGCATCCCGCACGCCTTCCCTTTTTGTACACCGCGATAAATTCAAAATTTTTTGTTAATCTTAAGCGCTTTTTCAAGCCTTCTTTTCCTCCGAAAATCTGGAATAAGGCCGCTTTTTCTTCATTGCGGCCCTTATGCTGTTAACCTCTTCCTTCCCTTTAGCCTTCTTCTTCTGATCACATTCCTTCCGCTCTTCGTGCTCATTCTCTTTCTAAAACCGTGAACCTTCTTTCTGTGCCTTCTATTCGGCTGGTACGTCTGTTTCATCCCTTCACCCCCTCAGGCTGAAAACTAAGTAGATTATAGCCGATAATATTAATAATTGTCAAGAAAATATGTTTCTTATTGAATGTGATGTCGTATTTTGTTATCATTTTATTAGCTTCTAGTTCTTTTTTCTTTTAAGGAGGTTTTTTTATGACCCACAACCTTCCAGACCTCTGGCAGCAGGTTCTAAAAGTATTGAGCAGCGAACTCAACAACGACGTGTCTTTCAACACCTTCCTCAAACCCACCAAACTCCTCGGGATAGAGGACGATATCGCCATAGTGGAAGTTCCCAACGATTTCCTGAAAGAAGTTTTGGAAAAAAGATACTCAAACCTCCTGAAAGACATATTGAGTTCAATTCTGAACCGGAATGTCAGTATTTTCTTTAAAATTGACAGCACTTCGGTCTCCGAACAGGCCTCCACAATAGATGCCGTCGAAAAGGAAAATAAAAATTACAGCGAAGAAATTCAGTGCAACCTGAATTCTAAATACACTTTCGACACTTTCGTCGTCGGCAACAGCAACCGGTTTGCCCACGCCGCCTCTTTAGCCGTAGCCCAGGCACCGGCTAAAGCTTACAATCCTCTTTTCATATACGGCGGGGTGGGGCTCGGCAAGACCCATCTCATGCACGCTATCGGCCATTACATTCTGGAGCACGATCCTTCAGCAAAAGTTATGTACGTCTCTTCAGAAAAATTTACCAATGAGTTGATAAATTCAATCCGCGACGATAAAAACGTGGAATTCAGAAATAAATACAGGAATATCGACGTGCTCCTGATAGACGATATTCAATTCATAGCAGGCAAGGAAAGGACCCAGGAAGAATTTTTCCACACCTTCAACGCCCTGTACGAGGCCAACAAGCAGATAATAATATCGAGCGACCGGCCTCCAAAAGAGATTCCCACTCTGGAGGAACGGCTGCGCTCCCGCTTCGAGTGGGGACTTATAACCGACATACAGCCGCCGGACTTCGAAACCAGAATCGCCATTTTGAGGAAAAAGGCGATGATGGAAAAGCTCACCGTCCCCGACGAGGTGATCAATTTCATCGCCACCAAAATCGAGACCAACATCCGGGAATTGGAAGGTGCGCTAATCCGCATAGTGGCCTTTTCTTCTCTCACCAACAAACCTATAGACCTTGCTCTGGCCGAACAGGTATTGAAAGACATATTGCCCAACCAGAAGCCTAAAACTGTTTCGATAATGGACATACTGCAGGTAGTGAGCAACCACTTTTCCGTGAAAATCGAAGACTTTAAGTCCAAGAAGAGGACTAAGGAAATCGCCTACGCCAGACAGGTCGCCATGTATTTGTGCCGGGAACTGACCGATTATTCTCTCCCCAAAATAGGAGAAGAATTCGGTGGGCGGGACCACACCACCGTAATCCACGCCTGCGAAAAGATATCCCGGGACATACAAAAAGACCCTCAATTTGCATCGCTCATTGAAAACCTCAAAAAGAAAATCCAAAACGGCTGATGTGGAAAAACTTATTGATATCGTATTGATAAGCTGTGGAAAAGTGTGGATAAGCGACCCGGTACATTTTTATTATGTGCAAAAAGTGGACAAAATAACCACCCTTCCCCACAGCTTATCCACACGGGAAAAAACAGAAAAAGAATTATTCACATAATTTATCCACATATCCACAAGCCTTACTACTACTACTGCTAATTTTGAATAACTAGCCCCGGAAGCTTTATTTTCATGGAGGTCTTGAATATGGAATTTGTAGTCGACAAAGATGGACTGACTTCGGGCATATCCCTTTCCGAAAGGTTTACTGCAGGAAAAACCACCATGCCGATCCTCTCCGGTGTCAAGTTCTCAGCTTACGGGAGTACACTGGAACTCTCCGCCACGGACCTGGAGATGGGTATAGAATGCAGGGTGCCTGCGCAAATTATGGAAGAAGGCGATGCAGTAATATCTACCAAAGCCCTCTCCGAGATATTGAGGAAGCTGCCTAAAGGGCAAGTCCATTTTAAATGCGAAAAAAACCGCGTGAACGTAGAATCCGGTGATTTTCACCTTATCATACCGGCTTTGGAAAGCGACGATTTTCCCGAAGTGGTGCCGAGGGAAACCAGCCCCCTTATAAAACTGCCGAAGGAAGTTCTGAAAAACATGATAAGGCAGACCATCTTCGCTAGGGCCGAGGACTCCATAGCGAGGCCGGTTCTGACCGGCGAGCTCTTGGAACTCAAGGGCGGCAGGTTCCACGTGGTAGCCCTGGACGGTTTCAGGATAGCCTGGCGATGGGAAGAATTGGAAGGATCCGATTTCAGCGTGGTGGTCCCCGGAAAAGCCCTTTTAGAGCTCAGCAGGGCCCTTTCCGATGGCGAAGATTCGCTCGAGATCCATGTCGGGGGCAACAGGGTGATCTTCGCCACCGAAAATATCACCATCTCCAGCAGGCTTCTAGAGGGAAAATTTATCGATTACGAACAGGTGGTAGAAATAGAGCCGAGGGTGACGGTGGTGGCGAATACGGACCTGCTGCTCTCCAGCATAGAACGGGCCTTCGTCGTGGCGAGGGAAGGCAGCAAAAACAATCTGATAAAATTCGATATAGAGAGCAATTGCATAAAAATAAGCACCGAATCGGACGTGGGCAGCGTGTACGAAAAGGTGGAATGCAGCACTTCCGGGGAGGACCTCATAGTCGCTTTCAACGCCCGGTTCTTCATCGAGGCCTTGAGGTCCGTAGAAAAGCCGGAAGTGGAAATGAAATTCGCAGGTGAAGTGGGCCCATGCGTCATAAGGCCCGTAGGGGTTGAAAATCACGTGAATTTCATACTGCCCGTCCGATTGAGGAGTGATGGTTAAGTGCGGGAAGTCTTCATAAAGACCGAGACCATAAACCTGGATCAGTTCTTGAAGTGGTCGGGGGCCGTCATGACCGGTGGGCAGGCAAAGCTCATGATTCAACAGGGCCAGGTCAAGGTAAACGGAGAGGTTGAAACCAGAAGGTCCCGGAAGCTCTATCCGGGGGATAGGGTGGAATTTCAAGGTGAGACCTTTCTAGTGAAGGGCGGGAGTGAATAATTTGCACCTTGAAAAATTGCGGCTTTTCAACTTTCGAAATTTTAAAGAGCTTGAAGCGGGATTTTCAGAAGGTCTTAACGTATTTTTTGGGGATAACGCCCAGGGAAAGACCAATCTTTTAGAAGCCATATATTTTATCTGCAACCTGAGGCCCATGAGGGCCGCAAAGGAGCAGCACCTGATTTTGTTCGGGGAAGCCAATGCATACCTTAAGGGTTTTTTTTCCACTTCTTCCGGCCCGGTGGACAGGGAAGTGCGGTTGAGCATAAGCGAAAAGAAAAAGGTCCTGGAATGCGGCGTTGAAAAGAAGCGCTTTTCGGAGCTGTTTTGGCAAATCCACGCCGTATTTTTTTCTCCCGATGACTTGAGCCTCATAAAGGGAAGGCCCGCCGAGAGGAGGAGATTTCTGGACCTGGTGATAAGCAGGCTAAAACCCCAGTACGGGCGTTACCTGGCCGAATACAACCGGGCCCTCACGCAGAGGAATATGCTTTTGAAGCAGCTAAAGCACAACAGGACCCTGGTCAGTGCGCTGGAGGCATGGGACGATCAAATTTCCGAACTGGGAGTTGTGATACTGAAAGCCCGAAGGGCTTTTTTAGAAAAGATCGAACCGTGGATCAAAAAATATTATATTTACTTTTCCAGAGACGAACGGCCGCTGGATGTAAAGTACGTAAACAGCGCTTTTTCAGAAGATATCCCGCCGGATTCCTTTCGGGAAGCTTTTTCCGATGCTTTGAGAAAATCGCTTCCCGAAGATTTAAAGAGCGGTTTTACCCGGGTCGGCCCCCACCGGGACGATCTGAATTTCTTGCTGGGCGGAAGGGATTTGAGGTATTTCGGTTCCCAGGGCGAACAGAGGACTCTTTGCCTTAGCTTGAAGTTTGCCGAAAGGCGGATTTTTTTCGAACTTACCGGCATCTCTCCCATCCTTCTTCTGGACGATGCCCTTTCCGAACTGGACGTAAATCGTCGAAGGTGGATTCTGGAAGAAGATCAACTCTGGCAGGTCTTCGTCACCACTTCAGACCTTAACGCTATTCCTGGGGACGTCTTGAAAAGGGCCTCGGTTTACAAGATAAAGGCGGGCACATTAGGGCGGTGATGCTGGAGTGGAAGATATAAAGAATGTGCTATGGGACCTGTTGAAAAAAGGACATATGGAGCGCAAACTCAAAGAAGCCATGATATTCGTAAAATACGGCGATATAGTGGGGGAAAAGATAGCGGCCGTTTCCAAGCCGATTTTTTTCCGGGGAGATACGCTCTTCATAGGGGTAAAAAATTCGGTTTGGGCTCATCAACTTCTGTTTTTCAAAGTCGAAATAATTGAAAAAATAAACGCTTTTCTAGCGACTCCCTTGGTGAAGGATATAAGATTCCAGATAACCGGCTTCGACGAAGGGAGACCTACCAGCGAAGGCGCCAAGAATCCCGGCGAAAACATTAAAGTAGAGCTTCCTGCAAAGAAAAAGCAAATGTTGTATAATATTGCAGCGAGGATCAAGGATGAAGAGCTGCGCAGCAAATTTATAGAACTTTACGTAAAAGATTTCGAGTTCAAAGCGAAGAGAGGTGATAAACAGTGTTCCTCCACATAGGGAAAAACACCGTAGTGCGGACGAAAGATATCATCATGATCCTGGATGCGGAATGCGCCCATTTCCGGGATACCCGGGATTTTCTGCAAATTGCGAAAGAAGAGGGTTTTATTGTGCCCGGCGAAGAAGAGGGAAAGTCGCTGGTGGTTACGGACAAGAAGATATATTTCTCGCCCATTTCTTCCACCACCCTCTACAAGAGGTCCAATTTTATCAAAAGCTTGAGCGAAGAGAGTTTCTGAGTTGGAGGTTGTAGAAATTGGATAAGAACACGGTCTACGATGAAACAAAAATAGAAGTGCTCGAGGGCCTGGAGCACGTGAGACTAAGGCCCGGAATGTACATCGGTTCCACCGATAGCAGGGGCCTGCACCACCTGGTCTACGAAGTGGTGGACAACAGC
>QGUT01000206.1 GCA_003242255.1 Bacillota bacterium | reverse complement strand
CCTCTTCGGATAATTCGTTTTCGATGCCAACAGAGCCCTGGGTCTCTACTTTAATTTCTACTCCCAGTTCCTTAGCGGCTATCGATAAGTTCTCGGCGGCCATATAAGTGTGGGCGATGCCCGTCGGACAGGCCGTTACCGCTACTATTTTTTTATTCATATAAAACCCCCCTGAAAATTGATTTTGTGCTAATCAAAACTCAGAGCTTCCAGCACCTTTTCCTTAGTATCTGCCTCGTAAAGCGCCTTTCTCACCTCCTCGTGCATCAGCTTTCTGGAAAGGGTGCTGATGAGCTTGAGGTGCAGGTCGTGAGATTCTTCCGGGACGGCTATAAGGAAGAACAAATGAGCGGGCTTGCCGTCGAGGGAATCAAAATCTATACCACTTTCGGATTTGCCGAAAGCTATGGCGGCGCTCTTTACTGCTTTACTTTTGCCGTGGGGAATGGCAACGCCCATTCCGATACCGGTAGAATACGTTTTTTCTCTTTCCCAGACGGCGTCAAAGAACTCTTCTTTATCGGCAATCGAACCGGTTTTGGCAAGAAGGGAAATTAACTCCTTTATTACCGATTCTTTGTCGGAACTTTTGAGATTAAGGTCGATGCTATCTTTGCTCAGGATGTCACCGATTTTCATAAAAATCTCCTTTCAATAGGAATTTCGATTATGCTGACTTGGTTGATAAGGTTATTAAAGACCTTGATGTCTATGGGTTGAGGACCTTCTCTGGTTACCGCACAAGATGCAGCAGCGGATGCCATTTTCACTGCCTGAATCGTGTCAAGGCCTTTTTCCAGGGCCAGGGCGAAACCCGCCACCATCGCATCGCCGGCTCCCGCGGTGCTTCTCACTTCAACATCCAGAGGTGGAACGAAGTAGGCCTTATCCCGCGTGACCGTCAGGCTGCCCCGGGACCCCATTGATACCGAAACTACTTTTACGCCTTTTTCTATAATAGGCAGTGCAGCCGAAATTATCTCTACATCGGTTTTCAGGTCCTTTCCCACTAGCCCGGAAAGCTCGTGGATATTGGGCTTTATAAGGTAAGGAGAAGCTTCGATGCCGAACTTGAGCGCCTCTCCTTCGGCATCGAGAATTATTTTTGCACCGGAGCTTTTCGTACTCAAAATAATTTCTTTGTAAAAATCCTTCTTTAATCCCGGAGGCAGGCTGCCCGCCAGCACCACCACACGGGCCTTAAAAGCCCAGTATTTTATTTTTTCTATCAGGGATCTTGCTTCAGAAGAATTCACTTCCGGCCCGGGTTCGTTTATATCCGTAAAGGTCGATGAATCCTCTTCGATTAGTTTTATGTTTACCCTTATCGGTTTTTGTATGATTGTAAAGTCGGTAGATATTCCCAAATCTTCCAAATACTTCACTGCGAAATCATCATTGCGGCCCAGGAATCCAAGACACACTGCATCACCGCCGAGAGCTTTTATGTTTTTGGCGACGTTTATACCTTTGCCGCCAACATCTACCCGGGACCTTAAAACCCTGTTTATCTTTCCGATTTTAAAATTTTTCAGTATCACGGTTCTGTCCAAAGCCGGATTGGCCGTAACTGTTACGATCAATGCCGTCACCCTTTCTCCGGATAGATGATTTCCGTTCCCGCTTCCTCGATGGAACTTACCCATTTTGGGTCTACATTCCGGTCGGTTATAATAGCTGCAATGTCCGAAAGGTCTGCAAATTTAACGAAGGTCGAAATACCGAATTTCGAGTGGTCTGCTACTATATACGGTTGCAATGATATTTTGAGCATTACTTTTTTTGTTGCTGCCTCTATGATATTGGGGGTGGTAACGCCCTTGAGGTCGATGCCGTTTGCTCCGATGAAGGCCTTATCGACATTGAATTCTTTTAAGTTTTTCTCGGCAATGGGACCTACGAGGGCTACGGTTTCTTTCCTGAATATACCTCCGACCATGATTACTTCTATTTCCTCTTCGGCAAAAAGCTCCATTGCTATGACAGGTGAGTTGGTAACAACGGTTATTCTTTTTCCCTTGAGGTTTTTGGCTACGCTTAAAGTAGTGGTTCCCGAATCCAGGAGGACCGTGTCGCCATCCTTTACCAACTCGGCTGCAAGCTTTCCGATTTCCTGCTTTGAAGCGGCTTCTTTGGATTGCTTTTCCGAATATGTGGGCTCATAATGGGAGTGCTGCAGGATCGCACCGCCGTGGGTTCTTTGGATGTAGCCCTTGTCTTCCAGAAACTGCAGATCCCTCCTTATTGTGGATTCGGATACGTTGAAGGTCCTCGCGAGTTCCGAGACGGTTATGCTTTTAATATTTTTGATCATATCGGCAATTTTTAATCTGCGTTCTTCTGCAAACAAGGTCATACCCCCAAAATGATCGTTTATGGAGAAATTAAGCCTAAAAAGTGCACGAATACGATTAAATATGCTCAATTATGATTATATTGTCCTCGAATATTTTTGTCAATTGAAAATTCACAAAAAGTGACATTGCTGATTGTTATGGTATAATAAATGTAACAAAACTAATTTTTAGGGGGGTCTTTTTTGAATAATAAAGCTAGCGCGATTCTCGCTATAGTAGTAGTGGTTGCTTTTCTTTTAGTATTTGCCTTCGGAAGCTACAACGGCCTCGTGGCTGCCGAGGAGAACGTGAACAGCAAGTGGAGCCAGGTGGAAAACCAGCTTCAAAGGAGAGCTGACCTCATACCCAATCTGGTGGAGACGGTAAAGGGCTATGCTG
>QGUT01000205.1 GCA_003242255.1 Bacillota bacterium | reverse complement strand
TACCCTTCTTTTCGGTAGATTTTATGCTATTCCTCCGCTTCTTTTCGCCGCCGTTGTTGGGTATGAACGCAGTGAAGTATTTGCCTGCGAAGGAATATTTCACGCTGTCCTCCAGCAGGGAAGAGGACCTTATGGCCAGGGGGTAGTCCATCTGCCTCATCACTTTTTTTAAAAACCCGTCCACGTAATCGGGGAAATCTCCTTCCAAAATGGCCCCTTGAATCCTCTCCAGGTTGCAGGGCACTTAATATTGTATGTTTATTTCCTGGTAAATTGCATAGGATCGCCCATTATGCTAAGATTATTTCCTAGAAAGGGGATTTGCCATGAAAGACGGAAAAATGATTACGCTCGGAATAGAGACTTCCTGCGACGAAACCTCAGCTGCCGTGGTGGCAGACGGCAGAAAAATTCTATCCAACATCATCCTCTCCCAGATCCAATGGCACGAAAAATTCGGCGGCGTAGTGCCCGAAATCGCATCGAGAAAGCACCTGGAGAATATATGCGCCGTAGTGGAAAAAGCTCTGCAAGAAGCCAGTATAGATTTTAGCGACGTAGACCTGGTGGCTGTAACCCACGGCCCGGGGCTCATAGGCGCCCTCCTGGTCGGCGTCTCTTACGCCAAAGCCGTATCCTTCGCAGCAAAAAAGCCCCTCATCGGTGTAAACCACATCGAGGGGCACATATACGCCAACTTCCTGGAAAACGACTTCGAGCCGCCCTTTATATGCCTCGTGGTCTCGGGCGGGCACACCCATCTCGTATACATGGAGGACCACGGAAAATACACGGTGCTGGGAAGGACCTTGGATGACGCCGCCGGCGAGGCTTTCGACAAGATAGCGAGGGCACTAGACCTGGGCTACCCCGGGGGACCTGCCATCGACAGGATTGCCCGACTGGGCAACGAGGATGCCATTTCTTTTCCAGTCGCACATATAAAGGGACACGAACTGGACTTCAGCTTCAGCGGCCTCAAATCGGCGGTGCTCAACTACCTCAACCACTGCAGGCAGAAAGGAATTTCAATTAAAGTCGAAGACGTGGCCGCCAGCTTCCAGAAAGCAGTGGTGTCCGCTCTGGTCGAAAAAACCCTCGAAGCGGCCAGGGAAACCGATTGCCGGGTCATAGCCCTGGCGGGAGGCGTTGCCGCCAACAGCCGCCTCAGGGAAGAGTTTCAAAAAAGGGCCGGAGAAAATTTCGAAATCCGCTTCCCTTCGGTGAAATTGTGCACCGACAACGCCGCCATGATAGCCTGCGCGGGCTACTACAGGTACAGACGCGGATTTTCATCAGACCTGAGCCTGGAAGCTTACGCAAACCTGAAACTCTTTTAGGATTGTGGAAAAGAGAATTGGGGAAACTGTGGATAAGTGCGGTACAAAGGATGGTTTTTAAGTTTTCCCTGTGGATAACTTTGTGGATATGTGGATAATATTTACTTTTCACTCAAATTCATCCACATTATGACGGCGTCTTCCCGGTTGTCGGTGTAATATCCCCGCCTTATGCCTACGGGCTCAAAGCCCAATTTCGCATAGAGGTTCCGGGCGACGTCGTTGCTCTTCCTGACTTCTAACGTCATCATTTTAGCGCGGCTTTCTTTGGCGATGGTGATAAGGGAGCGCATCAAAAGCTCCCCTATTCCCTTTTTCCTGAATTCGGGGTGGACCGCCACATTGGTCACGTGGGCTTCTCCGACGACCAGCCACATGCCCGCATAGCCGACCACCCTGCCGTCGATCTTGGCTACCAGGTACGTGGCAAGATCATTTGTCGTAAGCTCAAGGAAAAAGGAATTCTTGGACCAAGGATTGGTAAAGCTCAGCCTCTCTATCTCCATCACCTGGTCCAGATCCTCTACTTTCATCAGTTCAATGGTCACATTTTCCAGGCTTGTCTTTTCCATACTTCTCCTCCCACTTCTCCTCCGCATGGGATTTTCTCATGTAAATAGGCCTGATGCTGAAACAGTTAAAGGTCTTCCCTTCCTTCAGCTGTTTCAACCCCGCTTCTGCCACCGAAGACGCTCGGGGCATCAAAAAGGGCCTTTGTGCCACTGCGATTTTCCCCGAAGCCCGCACCTCTTCCGGAAGAGCTGATTCCACGAGATGCGCTCCGTCCCCCAGCAGCACCACCCTTCCGACCGATCCATCCACCAGACGATCCACCAGCTTTGACACTTTTACCACTTCGTAATCCGACATGCGGCACAACTTTTCGCCCTCCCACGTATAAAGGCAGGCATACACTTCTCCCCTCTGGGCGTCAACAGCAGCGCATAGGTAATCTCCGCAGTTCATCATATTGTATGCCAGAGCATCCAGCGTATTGACGCCGACAAGGGGTATGCCGTGGACGTGGGAAAGCCCCTGCGCGCAGGCCATCCCGATCCTTATTCCGGTAAAGGAACCGGGGCCCACCGTGACGGCTATGGCATCCAGTTCCTCCAGTTTAGTTTCCGAATCAGAAAGCAGCAGGTCTATCATGGATACCAGTTTTTCAAGGTGGGTGTGGCGGTGATTCAGAATGTACTCCGCCACCAGTTTTTCTTCCGACATTAGAGCAGCGGTTGCCACTTCGGAAGATGTATCTATGCCGAGAATCTTCATGACTTCTTCAACTCCTGCAGAATTTTTTTGTACTTTTCGCCCCGGGCTGTAAGAGTAATCTTCCTTTGGTTTTCGCCGCGGGTTTCGAATTCCAAAAAGAGAAATTTTTCCGAAAAAAATTAA